>QHYU01000032.1 GCA_003224235.1 Acidobacteriota bacterium | reverse complement strand
GCAGCATGCGCAAGCTAAAGGGTGGGAGCACAAATTCCTCAACATTAAGCCGCCCCTGGCCACGCACGCGCCCTAAGGCCGCGTCCAGCTCGGAATTACTTGTGTTTGCTCCGGCGAACGGAAAGAGGCGTCGCAATAGGCTGGGCCGGGCGCGCGGGCCCAGCCAGCGGTCGAGGTCAGCGGCATTCAGTCGGTCAACGGTCAGATCAAACTGCCAGGGTCGGGCGGGATCGTTCAAGCGCAGCGTGCCGTGCCAGCGTCCGCCGAAGGCTGTCGCGGTCGCGAGTGTGACGCGCCGCTCGCTCTTGTCCAGGTCGATGCGGGCATTCACGAAGCTCACCGGCTGATTTAAGTAGCTCGTGCGCAGAAGCAGTCCGCGGAGTTCAATGACACCGATCGTTTGCGCTTGAAACGGGTGAAGATTGCCCTCCCAACGCAGGCGCAGCTCTGCCGGGCCTTCGACGCTCCAACCGCGATTAATTGTATGACCGAGGGCCTGAGCGGCGTCGAGCCAATCCTGGGCGCGGCTGATCTGACCATCGAGTTTCAATTCAAAAGGCCAGCCCCACGCGGTCACCTGAGCGACTGCCCGGCTTGACTCAAAAATACCGTCGATGCGCAGCGAATCGGCCGGCCCCGCAACGGATGCTGTAGCGCCCTTCCGGGCTGGCCCCGGCCGGGGTGGCTGGGTTTGACTCTGTGTCCCAGCACCAGCGCCAGGCGAAAAGGCAATCGTCGTCGGCTCTAGTTCCAGGCGGCCACGCCGTACACGTGCGGCGACGCGGCCTAAGCGAATCGGTTCGCGCAACCCTGCGGTTCCCAAGGTTGCCCCTTCGCTTGTCAACTCCCCTTGCTCGAGGCGCGGGGGCCAGCCGCTCAACGTGAAATCCAAGCTCGCGTTACCCTGGAGATTGAGGTCTGCCGCCACACCCGGACGAAACGCGCGGTACCAAGCCAGGAAGTCAGCTAGACCAAGCCACGCGGAAACAAACCGAAACTGGGGATCGAGTCCTTTCGCCCATTGGATGCTTCCCGCGATACTCACATTTGAGCGAGCCGCCTCCAGCCGGCATTGGCGAAACTCGACCAGGGCCTCGCCGGGTCGCCACTGCGCGCTCAAGATAAGGTTAACCCCAGGGTCGCTCGGACGCCGCGGTAGATCCCAACGATGGACGCCGGATAGGCGCGCGGTCGCGGTAAACGTCCAGCGGGCTCCACCGGCCTCGCTCTGGGCGGCCAACACAACGTCCAGTCGGCCCCGCATCCCATAATCTTGGCCGCCGCTCAGACGCAGGGCGTCGGCCAGCGAAGCCTCTTGCCACGTCAGCGCAAGGTCGACAGGCTGCAGCCGGGCAGTGGTTCCCGCGATACGCCCGCGCAGGTGGAGGGTACCAGCCTCCTGCAAGGCCACAGCGACGCGCATCGGGCGGGCTTTCAGATCCAAGCGCCAGCGCCCAGGCATTTCCTGTTCCAGGGTGCCGGTTACCTCGATCAGGGCAAACGGGTGCTTGTCCACACCGCGCTTAAAGTTAATGCGGCCGGCGTCCACTTCAATGCGGTAGAGCCGCGCGGGTGGGTTGGTTCCCGCCGGGCCCTGTCCCGGTGGCTCCGGCACCGGCGCGGGGGTTCCCGCAGGCGTGGGAGGCGGGAGCCAACTTTCCACGTTCCAGTGGCCGTCACTGGCGCGCACCAGGTTGAGACTGGGCCGGGTGAAGGAAAGCGTACCGAATTCGAATCGCCCTCGCGCAAGCGACCTCCAGCGCAGGCCTGCCGTCAAGCGCTCAGCGCGGAGGAAGTACTCGTGGCCGAAGCGCGGGTCTTCCCCCACGGTGACATAGTGGGCTTGCAGTCGCAGCCCATTGAACACGCTGAAACCGAAGTGGCCCACCTCCACAGGGCGGCCGAAGGCCGCGGCAAGCCGCGCGCTTAAATATTCGTGCACACGGCCTGCTCGCAGCGAGCGCGAAAATCCGGCACTCACCGCCGCGAGCAGCAACAGGGCCGCCCCGGCCCGACGCAACCACGGCCTCTTTTGCATGGCGAGGTCAGGAATCTTGGCAAAAGGAGGAAGCGAAGAAAAGAGCGAATGCCCGCGCCGGCGAGAGCGGCGGCACTAGTGGACCCCGTGGAACATTCTGCTCCAGCGCGTCCGGACCGGAAGATGGATCAGCGTATCCACCAATCCAATCAGGCGGTTCACAAGACTTCTGTCGTTGTAATCGGCGCTGGTGGCGTCCACGGACCAGTAGATCAGGATGGGACGGCCCATGATGGCGTCGCGGTCCACAAAGCCCCAGTAGCGGCTGTCCCAACTATGGTCGCGGTTATCGCCCATGGCGAAATACTTACTCGGCGGCACCACCAGCTCACCCTTCTCGACGCAGTTCATGATCTGCTCTCGCCACTCGGGCCGGATGTTGCTTTGGAGGAAGTGCCGGCTCGGAGGCGGGAAATTATCGCCAAACGAATCGTAGGGCGCGCCTGGATCATGCACGACGTAGGGTTCCGCTTGCAGCCGGCCGTTGACGTAGAGTTGCTGGTCCACAATCTTTATGCGGTCGCCCGGAGTGCCGATCACACGCTTGACGTAGTGCGCGTGGTCGTCGTAGGGGAACTTGAACACGATAATGTCGCCCCGCCGGATGGGCCGATACGGCAACAATTTTTCATACGAACTGCCGCGCCCGCCAAAGATGAACTTGTTGACCAGCAGGTGGTCACCGACGAGCAGTGTTTGCTCCATCGACTGCGAGGGGATCTTGAACGCCTGGACGACGAAGCTGGTCCCAAACAGTGCGAGGATTACCGTCACCAGCAGCGACTCGGCATACTCGCGCAGCGAGGTGCCCTCTCTTTCTTCCTTCCGGCCTACCACACTCTCAGTTTCCGCGAGGCGAGTCGCTTCGGCCATGTTCCTCCTTACCTAATTCCTTGGCGCCCAGGAGCCGTTCGAGCGCCTGGCGCGCTGCGGCTTGCTCCGCTTCTTTCTTATTGGCGCCGGCGCCGGATGCCAGAACTTGTCCCGCCACGGAGACCGCCACGACGAAGGTCTTGCGATGATCCGGGCCGATCTCACTGACCACGCGGTAATCTGCCGTTCCCAGGCCGCGACCCTGGAGCAGCTCCTGAAGGCCGGACTTGTGGTCCGGCTGCCCGAGCCGGTGCGCTTCCTCCCCGACGGCTTCCTCGAGAAGCGATCGCCACAGGAAGCCTCGCGCCGCCTCCAGGCCGGCATCCAGGTAGATCGCCGCGAGGACGGCTTCGTAGGCATCTGCCAACACAGCGGGCTTCTCTCGGCCGCCCGTCTTTTCCTCTCCGCGCCCCAACCGTAAGTACCGGCCCAATTGCAGGCGACGCGCGGCGGCGTACAGTGATGCCGCATTCACCAGTCTGGCGCGGCTTTTAGAAAGCAGTCCCTCGCTCCATGCCGGGAATGCTGCCACCAAGTATTCGCTGACCAGCAGGCCCAGGACGGCGTCGCCCAAAAACTCAAGCTTCTCATTGTCTTCATGCGCTTTATCGGCCCGATCCCCGTTCATTTGCTCAGTGCGATTCTCTGGCACACTGCCTGGGATTTCCTCCGGGGCCTTGCCGCTGTCGTCTTGAGGCAGCCTGGCAGCGTTCAGCTCGGGCACGGACGAGCTATGCGTCAACGCGCGTTCCAGCCATTCCGGCTGCCGGAAGTGGTGGCCCAGCGCTGCTTCCAGTTCCGCCAAATCACTCTCAACCATGCGCATCCGGTGGGCCTCTATGGCTTGGGGGGCTGCGGCTGGGTTGCTGCCAATTTCTTGGAGTCCTCAGCGCCCTTCTTGCAGCGATCCTGCCAGCCCCATTGGGTCTCGCCGCACTTCCCAAACGCAGTAGCCGCATCACTGAACCGCTGGGCCTTTTGATAGGCCACGCCCAACAAATAGAAATCGGTCGGCTCAGCCTCCTTGACCAATTTGGTGGCTTGTTCCAGCTCGGCCACCGAGTCGCCATATCGTTGCCGCTGAAGATACGTCAAGCCGAGACCGCTGTGGGCCATGGAGAGCTTCTGGTTCTTGGCCGCGTTGAATTCCTCTTCAGTCAACCCATCCGGCTTCTGCATCGCTGCCAACAACTCGATTGTCCGCTTGGAATACTTCTCGGCCTTCTGCAGCTTCTGATCGGCGTCCAGCGTTCCGGCTCGGCGCGGCAGCAGCATGCCCATCAGGGCTAGGATGTCCACGTTGTCCGGATTCAGTTCCAGCGCTTTCTCGCCGGCCGCGAACATTTTGTCCTCCTGCGCCACCGCCAGGTAAGCGGGGGCCAACCGTGCATAGACCACCGCGTTGTAGCGGCTGCCGGGATATTTCTTCAAAAACTCCTCGCCCAGCTCGATCTGGCGCGCGACGTCTTCGCGCTTCAGCTCAGTAAACGTCTTGAGAGCAGCATCCTCCTCCAGGTTGGGGGCAGGCGCAGGCGCCGACGGGGCGTCCAGGGTAATAGGGGCAGGCTGGGGCGGCTTGGGGGGATTCTGCTGACCCTGTCCGTAGCCCTGCGCTGGCGTGGCCCAAGCGGCCGACCCGCCGGCACCAACCAACAACAATGCCAGTAAGGCCAACCAAAAAGTCTTGCCAATCTTGCTTTGCATTGGACTCTCTCCTTTACTCGATCCCTGAACTTTGCGCCACAGTTTGCACGTTTTTTCGTCCGGCGTTACGGCCGTTCTTGTGCCCGCTCATACCCCTTTTCAATCCCGCGCCGCGCCGCCAAGCGAGCTGATTCCGGCGCGCCCTCGACGGCCAGGGCCGCGCGGTACTCGCTAACGGCCAATTCGCGGTTACCGTCCACGTCGTGGATGCGCCCGAGGTAAACGTGCGACCAGGCCAGGATGAGCGGGTCCTTAGCGCCAGGGGGAAGGCCAGGTCTGCTCCCGTCAGCTCCGGGCGGGTTCACCACCAACCGCTCGAAGAGCGCCTTGGCGAGTTCCGCCTCCCCTTGCAGCACCGCTGCGACCGCTCGTCCATACAGCGCCCGGCGATGATCCGGATATTTTGCCAGCGCGCGGTCAAAAGCCGCGGCAGCGGCCACGCCGTTCTTCGCGGCAATTTCGCGCTCACCCTCCGAAAGCCAGGCAGTCAGCTCGGCGTCATCTCCCGAACTTGTCGCCGCCTGCGTTGCGTCCGCGACCGGAACTTCCGCTGCTGGTGCCAGGGCAGCGGCGAATACCACCGTCTGCAGCCTCCGGGTTTCCTCGGCAACATCAATGCCGCGCACCAGGTCGGGAAAATAAAAGCTCATGGCCGGCTCTGCCTTCTCGAACTTCGCGAGCGCCCGGATGAACGGCCGCACTAGAACGTAGCCATCCCCTTCGGCTTCGTTAATCGCCGCAGCGAGCTTTTCAGCAGAGAGCCGGTGCAGGCGCAACTCCGCGGCGCGCACCAGGCATTCCGTCAGCAGGGCCGGAAAATCGTCTTTGTACTCGACCGGCAGCCGCGGCGCGCGCACCGCAAAATTGAGCAGAGGCTTGCGGAGGGCTACCACGCCTTTGTAGCGCATCGCCAGCGGGTCGAGGTGGAAATGAAGCAGCGCGTGGCGGATTTCCTCCATCGGCAGATCGCTTCCAGGATTCAGAACGATGGCATATTCATTGCCGAAATTGCGGAAATTGATTTTGCCGCCGACCATCGGTTCGACATACACCACAAAGGTGCGCGGGCTGGTCGGCTTCAAGAGTTCCCGCAGGTACGCGGTCGAGGTCAGTACCAGTTGCGTCACCGGTTCGTGCAGCCGCTCGATCTCGCGTTCGTACTCGGCCTGGACCTGCCTCCAGAGCCGGTCAATCTCGGCTTCGCGGTAGAAATTCGCGAGCACCTCGTTAAAGCCTTCGATGGTCAAAACGTCGGGCGGCAGATCGTCGTGCGAAAGACGGTAGGTGAACTTCGGCGGCGGGCCAACCACCAGCGCAAACGAGACGTAGCGGGAAAGCGTGGCCGCCGAATCGGGCAGGTCGTGCTCGCGGTAATACTGCCGGAGGGCCTCGGTCGCGGGGCCCTGCAGACGCAGTAACTCGCCGCGAAGCCGCGCGCGCACCGGATGAAACCCCACCGCGCTCACGTCCTTGTCGAAGCCCGCGGCGTGCACCGCACACATCGTCGCAAACAGTTGCGGGCTGGATTCGATGTTGAGGTTGCTCAGGGGGGCCCGCGTGCGCCCTTGTGGCGGCGCCTCGGCTCTGGCCTCAAGGTTCGCCGGCGACCAGGGCAGTAGCAACCGCGCAGCGATGAAGACCACGGCGAAACTGTAAGTCGCCGAGCGCCGAGGAGCTTTCGTGCCGAGCACCGGAATCTTGCAACTTGTCAAAGCGCGCCCCTGCCCCAGCCGCGTGATCCAAGGAGAGAGGTCAGCGGATCTTTGGCGGCCACAAATACTCAATTTACAGGGGTGCATTGAGCGAGTCAAGGAATGCAAAACGACCGGTGGAAAGAAGAGGGCACAACCCGGAAAAGAGGGCCTCAGGCGCAGCGAAGCGTCGGGCGAATTAGCCTTTCACGCGAATTTCGCTGAAGCTGAGTACGACGCGGCCGCCGGGAGTGGGCCGGCCAAAGCTCATCTGCGGGCGGAAGCGCGAGAACAGCAGGACCTGCTCGAGTTGCCGGCGCACGGCCAGATCGGTGGGCCCAGCGAGGATATGGTAGTTCACCATTTCGCCCTGGGCATTCACGATGGCCTCGACCAGCAGCGCGTGTGGCCCACTCGACCCGCCCTCGTCAGCGTCCAGCGGGCCGGGCACGGGGAATGGCGCCAGGTTTTCCAGCCGCGCCGGCTGCAGCAGGTTAGTGGGCAGATCGTTGGGCACAGCGCCCAGCGGCACGCCCCAGGCAATGATGTGGTACATCACTGCGAAAACCAGCAGCGCCGCAACAACCCCGCCGGTAGCCGGCAGGGCCAGCGGCTGCAAAATGTTCCGCAGGATCAGGTGGGCGCGGCTGGTCCACATCTTCCCGCGGGCAGCCCAGCCGAGCGAAGCCCGCTCTTTCGCCACCGCCACGCGGATGCCCACGGCCAAATCGGCCGGGGGAGCCACACGTTCGGCACGCGACATCAGCGCCGAAAGCTTGCGGTAACGTTCCAGTTCGTCGCGGCAGTCGGAGCAGAACTCCACGTGTTCGCGCACGAGCGCGTGATGCGTGCCTGGCAATGCGCCGTCCAGGTAACCCGGCAACTGGCGTCGAATTTTCCAGCAGGTCATTCCGCACCTCCCCCTGGGGACCACGTCCTCACCCCTTCCGCGCCTTCGGGATGTGGAGGAAACACACCTAGCGAAACCTCAGCCCGAGCCGCGGCAAGTTGGGGGACCATTGTCGGAGGTTTTCTCTGGGCCACCTCTGCGGGACGCCTCACTGGCGCCAACAGTGGCTCGAGAATCTCGCGCAGCGCGCGGCGCCCCCGCAGGATCCGCGATTTCACCGTCCCCACCGATACATCGAGCACCTCCGCCACCTCTTCGTAGGACAAACCCTCCAGGTCGCGCAGGATCACCGCGCTGCGGAACACTTCAGGAACTGCGCGCAGCGCTTGCTGCACTGCCGCTTGTATTTCCCGCGTGGCGAGCTGATCAAACGGCGTGGCCCCCAGGTCTTCCAACTCGAGCGGCGCCTGACCGTCGTCGTTTTCCGCGTCGATCGAGATCTGCTGCCGTAAGTGGCGCCACGACCAGCGGCGATGATTCAATGCCTCGCGGATGGCAATGCGGTACAGCCAAGTCTTCAGCGAGCTGCCGCGGCGGAACCCAGCAATCCCGCGAAAGGCTTTGAGAAAAACTTCCTGCGTCACATCGGCGGCGTCGGCCAGATCTCCCAGCATTCCGCAAATCAGGTTGTAGACCGCGGCGTGGTAGTGCGTCACCAGCCAGTCGAAGGCCGCATCGGAGCCGCCTTGCAGCTCCGTGACCAGCTCGGTTTCATCCTGCGCCCAGGAAAGAACGCGCGCCGCTTCGGACACGCTCGCCGCCTTTCTTCTTCCTACTCCCGATCCCAGGGCGATGGGAATCGGTATCGCAACTTCTCAGGTTGCCGGATGGCTCCGCATCCGCAAACTCCGGTATTCGGAACCTGCGCTCGCCGGACTCACTAAGCCTTCCAAGCCCGGCACCCACAATATGTTAGACACCAGCTCAGCCCAAATTGTTTCCCGCCCTGCATAAACATTTTGCCCCCAGTGGCAATGCCTTGGCAATGGTACGAGACAGAAAAGACGGCGAGGCAGGCAAGGGGCAAAAGAGTGTAACCACAGATGAACACGGAAGAACACGGATTGACAAACGAAGATTGCAGAAGGCAAGGAGGGGGTGGTCCCCCCCATTTTCCGTAAGTGTTGATTTCAGGGGAGATTAAGTCCAATGATTTTCTAAGTGCACATTCTACGGGACTTAGGGAGACATTTTTCGCAAGTGCGCATTGTAAAGGACTTGCGGACTTTGACGAGTGCCTGGGCACTGCGGTCTCCAAAGGGGCCGTGAGCCCCTAAGCGGAAGCTGTATTATCCCTCGCTTGTTCCTGCCCCGTTGCCGGTTCTTCGTGTTTTCGGGGACGCCGAGACCAATAGCCTCGCGAGCCATAAGTGCGCTGAGCACGCTCTTGTACGCTGTTCGGCGCTTATTGGACCCAAATCCGAATCCTCGGGTCCTTTCTCTTTATCCTTAATTATCCTTGTTTGCGTTTCCTGATGAGCGTAAAGGGAAAGGTGTTGAGCACGCCCTCGAAAAGATCTTTGATGACTTCTCCGAGCGCACCAATTTTCGCAAGCTTGACCACAAACCACAACGCGATTACGCCAATGATCGACAGCGTAAGAGAAATATTGGGAATCCAACTCGGGATCCAACCCTTCTCGCGGAGATAGTCCCACAAGACGATCGTTGCAAAGAGGCATATGGTAATCCCGCTGGACCACATGACCACTGTCCAGAAATTGAGAAGATCCCCTACTTGCAGCAGCTCGGCATCGCTGGCCGATTGAAGGGATTGATCGACCATGACGAGCAGGTAGTGATCCTCTTTACGCAGATCCGCGATTGCCTGCTTCCATCGGCGCTCGCCCTCGACTGATTCTTTGCGGTTGCGCCGAAAGGCGTTGCGGAGCAAGCCCGCGATCTTCTTCTCGTACTCGGAGTCGTCGTACTCGCTCTCGAATTGCGCATTAACCTCATAGATATCGGGCAGCGTCTCTTCCGTCTCCGTGAAATAGAGCATCTTTCGCTCGACTTCCGAGAGCGGCACGTTTTCTCTCTCGGCTTCTTCGACTATCTGCGAGATAAGAAAATCCTTCGCCTGCTGTGCGCGGACGCGTCTCTCAGTCGCTTTGGCAGCGTCTACCATGTGCGAGCGGCCCAAGCTTACGGCTGTAGGACTGAACTTAGCAAGAAAGAGGCGTATTCGCTGGGGTGGAGCCAAGACACCTAAGTGGAATCGCTTCGAGCGGCCGCGCCACAATCATCTCAGCAGGCTGCCAAACGTCTCCGATTCAGATGCCCTCGGCCAGCAAGAGCCAATAATACTTCCCAGTGTTTGAGTCGGCTCACTCTTCTGCGACTGGTCTCGACGAGCGAGAACGTGCTTGCTTGTGTCGGGCCATTTTCTGGGCCACATAGATCAGCAGGCGGCGATCCCATTCGCCCAAGCTGGCGAGCAGCCTGCGGAACTTGCTCAGCACACGCGCCCCTTTGCCCGTGCGGCCCCAGACGGTCTCCGCCTGTTGGCACTCGCGAAGATGCAACGGTTTTGGCCGTCCCTTCCCTTCATAGAAGACTTCGTGGAGGGGAACCTCTAGAGCTCGCGCCATTCTCTCTAGGCTATCGATGGATGGCACAGTGTGCCCGTGCTCCACTCGCGAGATGTAAGGCCGCCTAAGGCCAGAGCGCTTCTCGATGTCGCCCAGCGACAGCCCCTTTTGCTCGCGAAGGGCACGTAAGCGCTCGCCGATAACCATCCGCGGACCTTGCCTCCGTATACTCTATGGCTTCTAGGTTTCTTCTAATCCCGCAGACTGATCCCTGCTGCTTCTGTTCCGCGCTTCTTAATTAAAGTACATTAATATCATTAAAATACGTT
>QHYU01000031.1 GCA_003224235.1 Acidobacteriota bacterium | reverse complement strand
TCCTTGCCGATCAGATGCAAGTCGGCCGGCCAGAGGTTCTTGAATTCCGGGTCATCGGGATAGCCCACACCGGTCATATAGCTGGTGAGCGCGTCAGACCAAACGTAGAAGACGTGCTGCTCATCGCCCGGCCAGGGGATGCCCCACTTCAGTGTGGTGCGGCTGATGGAGAGGTCACGCAGGCCGCCGCGGACAAAGGACATGACCTCGTTCCGGCGTGTCTCAGGTTGCACAAACTCGGGATATTTGTGGTAGTGCTCGAGCAGGCGGTCCTGGAACGCGGAAAGCCGGAAGAAATAGTTCTCCTCGCGGATGCGCTCGGTGAGCCGGCCACAGTCGGGGCAGGGCGCGTTGGGGGTCGGATCATCCACGTAGAGTTCATCGAAGACGCAGTATTGTCCCTCGTAGTGCCCCTTGTAGACGTGGCCATGGTCGGAGGCCTTGCGGAATAGCCGTTGCACCGCGCGGGCGTGGCGCAGCTCTGTGGTGCGCACGAAACGGTCCACGCTCAGGCCAAGTTCCTCCCACAGGTGGCGATATTCCGCAGCGATGCGGTCTACAAATTCTTGCGGCGCGAGGCCCGCGGCTTTTGCAGACCGCTCGACTTTTTGCCCGTGCTCATCGGTGCCGGTAAGAAGCACCACGTCGTAGCCGCGCATGCGTTTGTAGCGCGCAATCGTATCGGCCACGATGGTGGTGTATGTGTGGCCCACGTGTGGCCGCGCGTTGACGTAGTAAATTGGCGTGGTCAGGTAGAACTTCGGCATCAGTTTTCGTGCTCGTTGGCCTGAGCAATCATTTGCGGCAGCAGCTTTCCGCACCGGCCTCGCAGAGAAATGTGCGTGACCAAACTCAACTCCGGCGGCTCCAGATTGATTTCGAGGACCCGCGCACCACGCTCAAGCGCGATCCGGGGCAGGCCAGCAGCCGGATTGACCACCGAGGACGTGCCCAGCACCAGGACGTGAGCCAGGGCAATCCACTCTGCTGCCTGCGCGGCCAACCTCGGCTCGCTCTGCGCCAACTGAATCAAATGGCGATAATATTCTGGCCACTCAGTAGTGTCAAATTGCATCTGCAAAACGGCGGTAACAATTCGCCTGTTTGCCCCTGGGCGCTGTCGAGGGCACGGCTGGGAACATTCCACGCTTATCTGGTGTCTAGCAAGGCAGGACGCATCCCTGGTCCAAATTCCTTCCAAGGAGCTGCGTAATGAGAAGATGGCTTGTCGTTCTGGGACTCGCGCTGATGCTTTGCCTGGTTGTCTTGCCCCAAACGAAGGTCCGGAGCGCGGACCAAACCGTCCGGGCGGAAGACGAGCTTGTACGTCTGGTACGAGAATGGCTGAACGCAGAGGCCCGGAACGACCGCGCCGCGCTTGATCGTCTGGTCGCAGACGATTTCATCGGGACCCCATTTGGAGGCAACATCGTGACCAAGGCCGACGTTCTGCCCCCCGAGGGGAGCGGCGATCGGGGATGGCCGAAGTCCTCTCTACGGGAATTGACCGCAAGAATCTTCGGTACCACTGGGGTGGTGATGGGCCGCGTAGCGGTCGAAGATCCCAGCCAACCGGGTGAATTCAGATTTACGATCGTTTATATCAAGCGGCAGCCCGGCTGGCAGATGGTGGCGGCGCACCTGGACCGGACCGCCCCGCAGCAATAGGTCAAGCAACAACCTCTAACCCGCCCTTGTGGAGATAAAGCCGCGCCGGCCAAAGGCACCCGGTGTAAAACGACGCGGGCGCAGGAGGCAGGCTATGCCGCTCGCGTGGCGCCGCGGCCTCTTTGACTGCCCTTCGTAGACTCGCTAGAATGCCGAGTTTATTCTGCCCGCAAGGAGCCCGGTGTATCACATCCTTGAAGCTCGCATCCGCAAAGCGCTTCGCGATTTCATTCGCCGGCGCTACGACGCGGATGTACAGGTGCCAATCGAACGCCCGCCTCGCATTGCCATGGGCGAAGTGGCCTCGCCGGTATGTTTCGAGCTGGCCAAGCGCCTGAAGCGCGCCCCGCGGCATATCGCGCAGGAAATCGCCAACCAGATCGGCAAAATCGATGGCGTCGAGCGCCTGGAAGTGGCCGGCGGGGGCTACCTGAACGCATTTCTCGACCGAGCTGGGTTCTTTGCGGCGACGCTCTCCGGCGTGACCAAAGGGCCGGCGGAAGCGCCGGCCGACGCGCCCAAGAACATCGTCGAGCATACGAATATCAATCCCAACAAAGCCGCCCACATCGGGCACCTGCGCAACGCTGCGCTTGGCGACTCATTTGTGCGCCTGCTACGCCACGCCGGCCGGCGCGTCGAAGTGCAGAACTATATCGACAACACCGGCGTGCAGGTGGCCGACGTGGCCCTGGGCTTCCTGCACCTGGAGAAGAAGTCTGCGGCGGAGGTGCGCGCGCTCGCCGCGCAACCCCGGTTTGACTATTTCTGCTGGGACCTATACGCGCGCGTCACGCAGTCCTTTGAAACTGAACCGGCGCGACTTGCCCTGCGCGGGGACACTTTGAAAGCCATCGAAGAGGGCCACGGCGCTGTGGCGGAGCTCGCCGAAATCATCTCTACCACCATTGTGCGCTGCCACCTGCGCACGATGGAGCGTCTGGGGATTGAGTACGACTTGCTACCGCGCGAAAGCGAAATCCTGCACCTGAAATTTTGGGATGCCGCGTTCCAGCAACTTAAGGCGCGCGGCGCAATCCGCCTGGCCACTTCGGGGAAGAACGCCGGTTGCTGGGTGATGCAGATGTCTGACGCAGAGGGAGGCACACAGAACGAAGGCGACGAAGACGCGGACAGCAAGATCATTGTGCGCTCGAACGGCACAGTCACCTACGTCGGCAAGGACATTGCTTACCAACTCTGGAAGTTCGGTCTGCTGGGCCGCGACTTCCATTACTCACGCTTTCACACACACCCCAGCGGCCATACGGTTTGGGTCACCCGCGCCGACGACGGCGAAGCCGATGCGCCGCCATTTGGCCATGCCGCGCAGGTTTATAACGTCATTGACTCCCGGCAAGCTTACCTGCAAAACGTGGTCGTGGCGGGCCTGCGCGCGCTGGGATTTGACTCACAGGCCGACCGCTCGATGCACTTCAGTTACGAGATTGTGGCGCTCACGCCGCGCTGCGCGAAAGAAATGGGATATGAGCTCTCCCCCGAGGATGCCCAGCGCAGTTTCGTCGAGGTGAGCGGCCGGAGAGGCCTGGGCGTCAAGGCCGACGATCTTCTGGACCGGCTGGAAGCCGCCGCGCGCGCGGAGGTTGACTCGCGCCACCCGCAGACCCCCGAGATCGAGCGCGCTGCCATCGCCCACATCATCGCCATCGGCGCGCTGCGCTACTTCCTGCTCAAGTACACGCGAAACACAGTCATCGCTTTTGATTTCAAGGATGCCCTGAGCTTTGAGGGCGAGACTGGACCCTACTGCCAGTACGCTATCGTGCGCGCTCGCAACATCTGGCGCAAACTGGCCGAGCAAAGCAGGCAGTTGGTGGAAAAGGCCGATTCGTCTGGCAGCGACAGCGCCTTCTTCGACAGCTGCAGCCCGGAGAGCCTGAAGGCATTTCTAGCGGCGCCCGAAGGTGACGAGCTTTGGGAGATGCTGCTGTTGGCAGGCTCTTTTGGCGCTCAGGTGGAGGCGGCCCTCGCCGCGCAAGAGCCGGCATTCGTCGCTAAGTACGCATTTCAGCTCGCGCAGGCCTTCAACAACTTCTACCACAAGCACCACATCCTTTCGGAAGAAGACCCTTCTCGCAAAGCCTTCCTTCTGACCCTGACAAAACTAGTAGAGCGCCAGCTCGTGCTCGCCCTTGATTTGCTTGGGATCGAAGGCCCGGAGAAAATGTAACGCCGGCGTATCGCCGGCGATTCTCTTCGAGCGCGCGGAAAACGCCCGAGAAGAACCTTCAGAGAGAGATTCCTCGCCCCGCCAAAAAACCGTCGGGGCTCGGAATGACAACTGTGGAATGACATTCTGAGCGGAAGAACTCACTGCGGCGTATCTTGCGCTTTTCAGACTGCATTCGCTCCGCAATTCGCACCCAGTCGGTCGCAGGGCGTTTCTTTGGCGTCAAAAATGTCCGGTTGGGATCCTCCGCCTTGTATCACTGCCGCACTGCGCGGCCGGAGTGAGAGCTACAGATCGTCGTCCGGGCGGACTCAGAACGACAACCGCGCGCGCTGGGTGCGAGACGTGGAAGCCTACTTGGCGTCTGCGGGGAAATTCATCACGAAATCGATCAGTGTGCGAACGGCGATGCCGGACCCGCCTTTAGCCGCCCAAGGCTTCGCCTCGTCGAGCCAGGCAGTGCCGGCAATGTCCAGGTGAATCCAAGGCGCATCGCCGGCAAACTCCTTCAAGAACATCGCTGCGGTGATTGCGCCACCGCCTTTGCCGCTGCTGACGTTTTGGATATCGGCGATGGTGCTCTTGATCATCTCCCGATACTCATCGTCGAGCGGCATCTGCCACATCTTTTCGCCAGCGGAGCGGGCGCTGGCAAGCAGCCGTTCGGTGAATGCCGCGTCGGAGCCGAACACGCCGGCGTTAACGTTGGAGAGCGCCACCACGATGGCGCCGGTCAGCGTGGCTGCGTCCACCAGATGTGTGCAGCCAAGCCGCCTGGCGTAGGCGAGCCCATCGGCCAGGATCAGCCGGCCTTCGGCGTCGGTATTGAGCACTTCGATAGTCTTCCCGGCTAAAGAGACTTGCACGTCCCCGGGTTTCTGCGCGCGGCCGCCGGGCATGTTCTCGGTGGCGGGCACAACGGCGATCACCTTCAGGGCCGGCTTGAGCCGAGCCAGCGCCCGCATCACGCCGAGCATTGTCGCGCCGCCGGCCATGTCATACTTCATCTTCTCCATGCCCTCAGCCGGCTTGATGGAGATCCCGCCGGTATCAAATGTAACGCCCTTGCCCACCAGCCCGATCACCGGCGCGCCCGGTCGGACTTCGGGCGGTGTATAGGTGACGACAATCACCCGAGGCGGCTCGGCGCTGCCCTGCGCCACCGCCAGCAGCGCCCCCATCTTCAGCTCTTCGATTCTGCTCTCGTCGAGGACATCCGTCGCGAGTCCCACCTCGCGCGCCATAGCTGCGGCGCGGTCCGCCAATATCCGCGGAGTCAGTCGGTTGGAAGGCTCGTTGACCAATTCACGGGTGAAGTTCTGCGACTCGGCCACGATCCGGCCGCGCTCGATTCCCTGCTCCGCTTCAGCGCGGTTCGTCGCATCCCACCCGGCTAGCGCCCCGGCTTCGACCTCTTTGCCGTTCTTCTTCTCAGTCTTGTACTTGTCCGGCTCAAAGTGGGCTACCAGCAGGCCTTCGGTGATGGCCTGAGCCGAAGCAGAGTTGCGGTCAGCTTCCCACGAGAGAAAGGCCAGCCGCGCGATCTTTCGCGCTTTCAGGTAGCGCAACGCTGCCCCCGCGAGCTTGCGCAGTTGAGCCACATTGAACTTGTCGCGTTTGCCCGCGCCAATCAGCAGCAACCGCTGCGGCGCGAGCCCGGCGGGGAAATGCACCAGTGTCGTCTCAAGCCACTTGGCGGTCAATTCGCCGCTGGAGCTGAGCTTGCGCAGCGCGCCGCCGCAGGCCTGGTCGAGTTCGGCCACCCGGCCCTGGACGGGATCGTTGTCCTCAAAAACGTATGTCACCAGCGCTTCGGTCTCGATGGTGGTGAAGGGGCGGGTTTCAACGGTGATTTCCATAGCTCCTCGCGGCTAGGGGACGATTTCCGGTCAGCGCCGCCGGGAACGGTAGATGGCTTCGTTCGCTTCGCGCTTGGCCTCTTTCTCGCGCTCTGCATGGCGGCGGTCGAATTGCTTTTTGCCCTTGGCCAGGGCGATCTCGCATTTGGCGATTCCCTTGCGGAAATAGATCCGCAGCGGGATCAACGTCAGGCCCTTCTGCTGCGTCTTGCCGGTGAGCTTGAAGATCTCATTCTTATGCAGCAGCAGCTTGCGCGGCCCCAGCGGCTCGTGGTTCCACGGGCCGCCGGGCAGGTACTGGGAGATATGACAGTTGAGCAACCATACCTCGTTCCCGCGCACGACGGCATAGGCATCCCGGATGTTGGCTTTACCCTCGCGCAGAGCCTTCACCTCGGTGCCAGCCAACTTCATTCCCGCTTCGTACTTCTCCAGCAAATGGTAATTATAGTTAGCGGCGCGGTTCTGCGCGACGATTCGTTCAGCTGTCTGTTCAGTTTTTTTCGTCTTCGCGGTCACAAACAGCTATCATAGCCGCCACTTACGGCAGGAAGCAAGCCGCTGGTGAGTGCATCACGTGATCCTCAGCCCCGCCCCTCCCACGGACAGGCGGGGAGAAATTCTACCCACATCTTGCAAACCTTTTTTGGCCCCCAACGTCAATACTGGGAGGTTAGTACTCTCGCAACTGAAAGAACAACTAGTACGGGCGTAACTTGCTCTGCTTCAGGACCGGTGCTAGACTCGCAAGGTTGTTCTCCGCAGGTGGAGCGTGTATGTCGAGTCGATATTTGAGCCTGGCGGCGGTAGCCTGTGCCGTGCTGGCTCTCACGGGTTGTCCAAGAGGGAACCAGGATTTCAAGGCCGCCAAGCAAGCTGAAGCTCTTCAAGACTATGATACCGCTCTTATACACTACGAGCGAGCGCTGAAGGCCGATCCCTACAATACTGAATACAAGCTCAAGGCCACCCGCATCCGTTTGGAAGCCGGGCTAGCGCACGTCCGCGCGGGCCAGAAGCTCCAGGATAAGGGTGATCTCCAACAGGCCCTGGCGGAGTTCCAGAAAGCCCTGGCAATCGACCCTGCCAGCGCGATCGCCGAGCAAGAAATACGAAAGACCCTAGAGACGATCGCCGCGCGCAAGGCTGCGGCTGAGGCTCCGCCGGCCCCGCCTCGCGAAGAGCCCAAGTTGATGGAAAAACCCCCGGAGCTGATGCCGCTCGCGCGCGCTCCCATCAACCTGAAAATGACCAATGACGCGCGAATTGTGTTTGAAACTGTCGCCAAGCTGGCTGGGTTGACAGTGATCTTTGATCCCGACTTTGCCGCGCGCCGCATCACCACCGAAATCTCTAACGTCACTCTGGAGCAGGCCCTGGACATTGTGGCGCTGCAAAGCAAGGCCTTTTGGAAGCCGGTGACCAGCAACATCATTTTCGTGGTTCCCGAGCAGCCGCAGAAGCGCCGGGATTACGAAGAGCAGATCGTGCGCACCTTTTATCTCTCCAACACGCTTCTGCCGCAGGACCTCACGGAAATCGTCACCGGCCTGCGCCAGTTGCTGGATTTGAAGCGCATTCAACAGGTGAACTCCCAGAACGCAATCATCGTTCGCGATACACCGGATAAGCTGGAACTCGCCTCTAAGCTGATCCGCGATATTGACAAGGCTAAACCCGAGGTGATTATCCAGGTCGCTGTGATGCAGGTGCGGCGCGACCGCCTACGCGATCTTGGCGTCCGGCCCGGCAGCAGCGCCGTGGTGGCGTTCACACCGTCGAACCCCACAACCACCGGTGGGACAACCTCAACTTCCACCTCGATCACCCTGGACCAGTTGAGAAAGATTTCCGCCAAGGACTACAGCATCACCCTCCCGGGCGCGACCGCCACCGCCCTGATTAACGATAGCTTTACCAAGCTCATTCAGAATCCAGAAATCCGCGTGGTGGACGGCCAGTCGGCCAAGCTCCGCGTCGGCGACCGTGTCCCGGTGGCCACCGGAAGCTTCCAGGCCGGCGTCGGTGTGGGCGCCATAGGTGGTGGCGGAGCGGGGGTTGTGAACCCCCTGGTGAATACGCAATTCCAATACATTGACGTGGGCGTGAACGTGGACATCACCCCGCACATTCACCCTAACCACCAGATCAGCATGAAGGTTTCGGTTGAGGTCTCCTCGGTGACCGACCGCATCGACATCGGCGGTATCAAGCAGCCCGTGATTAGCCAGCGCAAAATCGAACACGATGTCCGTCTGGAGGAGGGCGAGGTCAATGTTCTGGGCGGCCTGATTGACCGTACCGAGACGCGCACGTTGGCTGGCTGGCCCGGAGTCTCACGAATCCCCTTACTGCGTTATCTGTTTTCCGAAGAAACCGTGGAACGCCAGGAAAACGAGGTGCTGATCATCCTGATTCCCCGGTTGGTGCGCCTGCCGCAAATTACCGATGCCAACCTACGCGGCATGAGCGCGGGCACGGAGACCAACCCCGCAGTGCGGCGTGAGTTGGAACCCGTATCACCTTCCACTCCGCCGGCGCCCAAGCCGCAGGCATCTGGACCGGGTGCTGCGGCACCTACGCCGACTTCGGCCCCGGTTTCCGGCGCCCCTGGCGGCGCGACCCCTGCGCCAGAGACCGCGCGACCTTCCAAGGTGCGCTTTGAACCCCAGGACGTCACATTGAAGCCCGGGGAGACCACCACGATTGCCGTGGTGGTGGAGGACGTACACGATCTGTTCTCCATCCCCATGCTGCTGCAATACAACCCTGCGGTTATTTCCGTCGAAGAGGTGCGACACGGAGGTTTCCTCTCCGGCGGGACGCAGGAGATTGCCATTGTCCAGCGCGTGGATAAGGAGCGCGGCCAGGCCATTATCTCCGCCACCCGCCAGCCCAACACCCCTGGAGTCAACGGCACCGGAACGCTCGTGGGGATTGTGATTCGTGGCGTGGCGCCCGGCACATCTTCGCTGGCCGTCCTACAGGTTAATGGACGGGACTCACAGCAGAAGCCCATTCCGCTGGTCTCCGGGCAGGCGAACATCCGGGTGCAGTAGTCAAGGGGGATGTAAACGGGGTGATGTAAACTATGTGGGGGAACGTGAAAGGCTTCAGACGACGCCCGGGAACGCAGGCAGGCATGACTCTGCTCGAGCTCATGATTGCTTGCACCATCCTGCTGGTGCTGTCCTCTGCGGCACTGCCGACGGCTCGGGTAACCGTCAGACGGCAAAAAGAAGTGGAGCTGCGGCGCGCCCTGCGCGAGATGCGCACGGCCATTGACCGCTATAAGGATGCCGCTGACCGCAACTTGATCCGCGTGGAGTTGGGCTCGGAGGGGTATCCGCCCGACCTGGAGACCCTTGTCAAAGGCATTCAAATCGGCGCGGGCACTGAGCGCCGGCTCCGTTTCCTGCGCCGCATTCCCATCGACCCGATGACCGGCCACGACGACTGGGGACTCCGCGCCGTTCAGGATGATCCCGACTCGACCAGTTGGGGCGGCAAAAACGTTTTCGATGTGTACACGCGTTCGACCGCCACGGCACTGGACGGTACGCACTATTCCGACTGGTAGCGGATGAACTATGCAGCAGCCTCAGCGTCTCCCACGAAAGCCACGGAGTAACTCCCCCCAAATCTCTCGCCGGGCGCTGGCTCGAGCTGGCTTCACGCTGCTCGAGATGATGATCGTGGTCACGATTATCCTGATCCTGCTCAGCCTGGGCTCGGGCCTATACATCAAATCGGTGCTGCGATCAAAAGAGGCCGCGCTCAAGCAGGACCTCTTCGTCATGCGCCAGGCCATCGAGCAGTACACGCTCGATAAGCAAACCGCGCCTCAATCGCTTGAGGATTTGGTCTCTTCCGGCTACTTGCGCGAAATTCCAACCGACCCCATCACGCGAGCCAAAGACTGGCAGGTGGAGTACGAAAACGTCGTGCTTAGCCCCGATCAGTCGGGCACAGGCATCTCCAACGTCCACTCCGGTTCGTCAACCATTTCGCCGTTCGAGAACACGCAGTACAGCACCTGGTGAAGCCCGCGCCAGCCGAGGCCCAGCAACCAGGCAACTGCACTGTGCTTCCCTTCCCGCCGCTGGCCTCCCCGCCCCTCTCCCCGGCTGTTCATGGCACCCGCCGGGAGCACCCCTGTGATTCCGAGCCCCTGGTTAATTTGACGAAGCCGCGCGATTTCAGCCATGTTAATCGGGCACAAGGGCTTCCGGTTTCCGAAACTGGAGGCCCTTTTTATTCTCCGCCACAGAACGCCACAAAACTTCGCCCAATTGTCTCGCTAGTCGACGTTCGTCAGCCCCGACGTGGGTATAAGTGTCAAGCGTCACGCGCGAGTCCGTGTGCCCGAGCCGTTGCTGACGAATTTTCACTGGCGCGTTCAACGTGTCCATTAGCGCAGCATTCGCACGGCGGAATCCGTGAAGCCACACTGGGCAATACCGAGCCGCTTGAGCAACGGATGCAGTTTGCGTTTTAGAACTAGATCTGCAAGCCAGGGCGTTCCGTTTCGGGTAGCGAACAGCAGATGGCCACTGTTGGACCACCATGGGCGGAGGTAACTTTCAAGGTGAGCCGACAGCACGGGCGAAATTGCAAGCTCCCGAAGGAGGCCAGGGACTTGGGAGACTGCAACTGCCCCCGCCATACGGCGCGACTGACTCGAATGGCGCCAGCTTCTAGGTTCACATCTTCAATCCGAAGCGCCGACAACTCCCCGCTGCGCATTCCCGTCTCGACCGCAAGCCAGTAGACAGTACGATACGGCTCTTCTGCTGCCGCAAGAATTTTCTCCACGTCTCCTCGGGTGAAAAAGGCTGGCTTTGTGCGGGGCGCTTTCTAAAGACTAAAAGTCGATTAACCTGTTTGTCTTTCTAAGTAGTACAACGGATGCAGAATGGCAGATGCACTGTATTGCGTTCGGGCTCGCCTTATGGGAGACTGTCGCTACCCCGCATTAAACCTAAGAAGTTATTAAGTACTCCCCGCGGCAGGAGTCTGTGGAGAGGTAGATGAGTATTTCCCCTATATTACCAGTCTGGCCGTGGCTTGCCACTGCGGGAGTCCTGCTGCTCTGCCTGAGCCCGTGTGCGGCCGCGCAAGCACAGAAGCCTGCTCCGGCTCCTTTGGAGTCGCCGGCAAAGCCGCAGAAGCCCGCAGCCACAGTCGCTCAGCCGCCGGCGGAGCAGCCCCCGACAGCAGGGCCAAAGGGCGCGCCGTCACCGGATGCCATCCCCGAAGACGAAGACTTTCTGAAAGGGCGGGAGGAGTGGTTCCTCGGCGACCGGACACTCCCCGACGGCTCGGTGGCCACAGGCATGCGCCAGAAAGCCTTGAAGCACGTGGACCGGATGATTGAGACGCAGAGAAGGATGGGCTGGCTGCCGTTGGAGAGTGCGGCGCCGTTGGCCACCGATTTCCCCGGGCCCTCGGCATGGACTTCAATTGGACCGCAGCCGATCAACGTGGCCCCCGGCGTGTTTCCCTTCAACGGTAGTCCAAGCAACTCCGGGCGCGTTGCGGCGCTGGCGGTAGATCCCAGAAACCCTGACGTGGCCTTCCTTGGAGCCGCGGCCGGAGGGGTTTGGAAAACTATCGATGCCGGCTTGAACTGGACGCCGATGACCGATAACCAGCCCTCGCTGTCAATCGGCTCGCTTGCCATTGATCCCACCAACTCGAGCATCATCTATGTTGGCACTGGGGAGCAGAATTTCTCCGGTGACAGCTACTCAGGCGCCGGCGTCTTGAAATCCACGGACGGCGGCGCGACCTGGACGCAACAGGGCGCGAATGTGTTTCTCGGCCCTGGCGGCGGCTCGTTTAGCTCCAGCCGGCTGGACGGCGGCGCCCATATCGGCGCCATCGTTGTGGATCCCTTGTCTCCTGTGGGCCAGCACATCGTTCTGGCCGGGGTGTTTCGTTTTAGCTCTCCCGCGCTATCCGGAATTTATCGCACAACTGACGGAGGCAACTCCTGGACCGGACCGGTCGCGGGGATGTCCGGCGCCGCAGGCACGGCGATTGTGTTTCATCCGACTAGCAGTGGTGTGGTCTACGCGGCGCTTAGCGCATCGGGCGACGCGACGCTTGCGGGTGTCTATCGCTCCACCGACCACGGCGCCACCTGGACAAGAATGATTGGCACCGCTGCGAATCCTTTCCCCACTACGAATGTCGGCCGCATCGACATTGACCTGGCGCGCTCCACTCCGAACACGCTCTTTGCGCTTGTCGCCAAGGCCGACGGGACTGGGCTGCTCGGTTTGTGGAAAACTACCAACGCGAGCAACGGGGCCAACGCCGATTGGATCCAACAGATCAACACACCGGACTTCTGCACCTCGACCGGCGGTTCGCAGTGCTTCTATGACCTCACCATCCGCGTCAGCCCGAACAATGCGAATCTGCTTTTTGCCGGCGGGTCCTCCGGGGACTCACAAGCTGTACCCTTCAATTACAGGGCACTGTTCCGTTCTACCAACGGCGGCGCCAACTGGTCCACTGTCGCTAACGGAGCGACCTCAAGTCTCCACGTGGACCTGCACGCCCTAGCGTTCTCCAGCAACGGCAACAGGCTCTATATCGGCAACGATGGAGGCGTCTGGCGGTCCGACAGCCCTGCCGGGAGAGCCATTGACTACACCAACTTGAACGCGACTTTGGCTATCACCATGTCCTACCCGGGCCATGGCGTTCATTTCTCCGATGAGAACATCATGTTTGTCGGCACTCAGGACAACGGCACGCAACGCTATAGCGGCGCGCCGGCCTGGGATACCGTGACTGGCGGCGACGGCACCTATGCCGCTATTGACCCCAGCGTGCCCAGTACGGTGTACACGACCTGCCAATTCATCTGTATCTTTCGTTCCATCACGGACGGAACCACCCCCGCTAGCTTCGCTTTCAAGACTAACGGGATCAATCCCAGTGATCGCGCGAATTTCGTCGCCCCGCTGATCCATGACCCCAACATTGCCAACCGGATCTATTTCGGCACTTTCCGTGTTTGGCTCTCTACCGATGCCGGTGAGAATTGGACGGCGATCTCGCCCGACTTGACCACGGGCACTTCCCGAACCATCACTTCGATCGCGGTGGCGCGGAGCGATTCCAACGTCGTTTACGTGGGGACGACTGCAGGAAGCGCCTCTGGCAGCCGGATGTCGAAAACAACCAATGCGCTCGCCGGTACAGGCTCGAACTGGACCGACCTGACCACCCCGGCCCTGCCGTCGGGACGCACGGTCACGGCCGTCGCTGTGGATGCGCATGACCCGAATGTGGCGTACGCCACGTATTCGGCGTTCTCCGGTTTCGGGGACACGCTCGGCCACGTCTTTCGCACCACCGACGGTGGCACTACCTGGCAGGACATCAGCGGCACGGGCGCAAACGCGCTGCCCAACGTCCCGGTGAACGACATCCTGCTCGATGACGCTATTCCCGCCGCTTATGTAGCCACAGATGTCGGCGTATTCCGTACTGCCGACGCAAGCCTGGGCACCAATACCGTATGGACGCCTGTTCCGGGACTACCGAGGGTCGTCGTGCTCTCCTTGAATGCGCGGGGGAGATCGCGGATCGTGCGCGCTTCCACCAGCGGCCGCGGCACGTGGATCCTTCAGGATAACAACGTAGCAATTCCTGCGGGGCCATTTCTGTCTTCCATCCGGCCGACGTCTGCTCCGGCGGACTCGACGGCCGTCACCCTGACCAACATTGGTGGCGCCCACTTTACCCCCTCCTCGCAAGTGCAGTGGGACGGCGTGGCAAACGGCATAACCACAAATTTCGTGGACGCCAACCATCTGACGGCTGTCATACCGGACAGCCTGCTGACAGCGGCGAACGTGGGTGTGCACCAGATCACTGTAGTGGATGGAGCCAGCACCTCTGATTTCCTGCGTTTTGGCGTGCTCGGGGCTGCACCGACGATTACTTCGCTCGTGCCCAACAGTGCCAATGCCGGGGGACCCGGGTTCAATCTGCAAGTGAACGGGACGGGCTTCAATTGCAGCACCACGCCAGGTGTGGGTTCCACGGTTTCCTTCCGCGGGGTTCCCCACACGCCCTTGGCATCACCGCCTTGCTCCCCGACCCAAATGACGGTGGCCATCGCGGCCAGTGAGATCGCCGCCGGCGGCAACAGCAATGTGACTGCTTTTAGCCCCCCGCCCGCGGGCGGGAGCTCGAACCCGCCATCCAGTTTTTCGATCACTGCGGCACCACCGGTAAACGACAATTTCGCCCAAGCCATTGATGCAAGTCCCATACCCTTCAGCGATACGGAGGATAACTCCGGCGCGACAACGGAAAACGGCGAACCACCCCCGGGATGTACAGCTGGTCAAAGCCCTTCGACCAAGAGCATTTGGTACAAATTCATCGCAGCAGCCAGTGGAACCGTCACCGCAAATACAAATGGTACCGCTTACGACAGCGTACTCCAGGCAATGACGGGCACTCTTGGGAACTTTACCTCAGCGGCCTGCGCTAACCTTAACGGCCCCGGCGTGGGCGAGACGGTCGGCTTCACGGCTGTGGCGGGCACGACCTACTTCTTCATGATCTCGGACTTCAACGGAGTTGGTGGCGCCACCGTCTTCCATCTCACCGGTCCCACCGTCATATTTAACCCCGCCAGCCTGGCCTTCGGCAGTGTGGCAGTGGGCAGCGCCAGCGCTGTGTCGAACGTGCAGTTGAGCAACGCGGGGACTGGCCCGCTGACGTTCACAAGCATCGCATTGACCGGTACCAATGCAAGCGACCTCGTTCTGGGGGTGCCGACGATTGGCACCGATTGCCGCACCCAAACGACCCTGGCGGCGGGCGCTAATTGCAACGTCGGACTGAAGTTCCAGCCAGCGTCCACGGGGGCCAAGAGCGCCAGCCTCAGCGTCGCCGATGATGCCGCGGGCAGCCCGCAGTCGGTGTCGCTCGCGGGCACGGGCATCGCTCCGGCTGTCACCTTGGCGCCCACCAACCTGGCCTTCGGCACTCAGCGCGTCAGCGCCCCCAGCCCCGTGCAGACCGTGACCCTGACCAACAGCGGCACCGCCCCCCTCAGCATTGCGACCGCCGTGCTGGGCGGCGCCAACGCTGGCGACTTCGCACTGGCCTCCGGCACCACCTGCATCAACGGTGCGACGCT
>QHYU01000030.1 GCA_003224235.1 Acidobacteriota bacterium | reverse complement strand
TTTGGATTTCGATGAGTTTTGCCAGTACGACCCGCTGTTCGATGTGGCCCACTTTACCGCTCATCTTCGGTTTCTGGGCTTGACTCATTTTGGCACGCTGCATCACTTTGACGGGCTGGCCGAGCGATTCCTGGCGGCTTACGAGGCGGGCGGTGGAGAGTATTCCGAGGAGCGCCTGAGTTTGTATAAGGCCATCGCCTATTTCAAGCTGGGCCGGTTCGTGGCGCTTGTACAGCGGCCTGCGGAGTGGATGCAAATCCTGCCCGAGCTATTGAGCGAAGCTCGGCGGTTGGTGTGGACAAAGGATGTCACACCGCTGCACGCTGGCGGCGTGGACTAGCGTGGACTTCTTAGAAACGGATCACGGTGAGAAAGCATAGGCATGCCGAGTCCGCTGACAGCCAAACGGTCGGATATGTTGTTAGCACCTGGCCGCGGTTATCAGCAACTTTTATCCTGAATGAGGTCCTCGCCGTCGAGCGATCGGGGGTTTCGCTGCGCATTTTTTCGATCAAGGACCCGGACGGCGAGCCGGTCCATGCCCGGGTCGCGCAGGTGCGTGCCCGGGTGACCTATCTGTCGCTGCGGCGACACTGGAAGTCCGCCTTGCAAGCCAATCTGCGCTTACTTTGCAGGCAGCCCGGCCGCTACTGTCGAGCCTTACTGCAAGCCCTGCGCTATCGTCGATGGGGTGTTCTCCAGCGCTTTTTCCAAGCCGGCTACCTGGCCCATGAACTGTCGCGAGAACCGGTGGCGCATCTTCACGCCCACTTCGCCCATGCCCCGACACTGGTGGCGATGTTCACCCATGAGCTGACCAGCATTCCCTATACCTTCACGGCGCACGCCAAGGACATTTACGTTGAGACGCCGCCCGAGCTTCTTCGCGCCGAGGCGCAGCAGGCTCAGGCCGTGATTACCTGCACGGAGTACAACCGGCAGTATCTGTCAACTCAGATCGGCCCGGCATCTGATGGCAAACTGCATTGTATCTATCATGGACTCGATCTCTCCCAATTCCAGTTCGCGTGGCCGCGGGTGTCCGATGCGGGGCCGCCGGTGATCCTGTCCGTGGCCAGGCTGGTGGAGAAGAAGGGTCTTAGCGACTTAATCGTGGCCGCCGACATTCTTCGGCGGCGGGGCCGGCGCTTCCAGGTGGAGATTATAGGTAACGGTCCTCTGCGCCAGGCTCTGGAAGCCCAGGTAATGCAACTCGGTTTGAGTGACCGAGTAAAGCTACTTGGCGTACAAACCTATGACATGGTCTGTCTTGCTTACCAGCGAGCTAGCATTTTCGCACTCCCGTGTATGGTGACGGCTGATGGCGATCGCGACGGTCTCCCCAACGTGTTGCTGGAGGCGATGGGCAGCGGGGTTCCCGTTGTCTCAACGCCGGTTTCCGGGATTCCAGAGCTGATCGAATCGGAGCGCGACGGCCTGTTTGTTCCTCCGAACAGTCCCACGGAGCTGGCCGACGCACTCGATCGGCTCCTCACTCAGCCGGAACTGAGCGAACGCCTGGCCCGGGCCGCCAGAGCCAAAATCCAAGCGCACTTCTCAATCGATCGCAGCTCTACACAATTACTGGCTCTCTTCCAACAGGGAGGGGCCAGGTGAAGGTTTATCTGTGTAACGATCCGGGCACTAATCTGGCCGGCCAAACCGAAGGCTCGATTCATGTCCGCAACTCCGCTGCCACCTTCTTGGTGAGGAGAAACGATCGGCTCAGCGCTTGAGAGAAACCGCCTGTGAATGAGGGAGGACGTGGACCTTGAACCTCGCCGATGCGCTATCGGGTCGTGCCAAGCTGGAAGGCATCCAGTGGATGCTGCGCAGCGGGGCACCACGCAGGGCGTTGCGGCGCGAGCTAAACGCGCTGCTGCTCGCCCCGGACATGCTGGGGCCCTGTCAATTGCGGTACGCGAGGTTCGGGCCCGGCCGAAAGCTCACGGCCTACTACGACGCGCTCATCCACGAGGGCACCGAGGGATATTGTGCTCGCCCAGTCGCAGTAACCTGGGGATCAGATGGAAACGCAGATCGGCATCACGGGACGGCCGATCTCGCCGAAATCCAGACTGAGGCGGTGAGCCACGGCGTGGCGGCCCCGTTCCGGCAGCTAGTGGCCGATGTCCCAGCCTGGGACATGCATATCCAAGTCTCACCCCTGGACGCGCGCATCCCCCAGCTCGTGCGCTTGTCCGATCCGCGCTATGTGCGCGATGTGGTCGCGGGCGCCTACGCGGCGAGTGAGGTAGCGCCAGATCAAGCCCCGGCCAGCCGGTACGCAGTTACGTCTATTCGCTACCGCCCTGGCAAGCGCCACGTGCTGCGCTACGAGGCTCTTGACGCGGCAGAGCGCGGAACCATTTTCGCCAAGCTCTACCACAGCGAGAAGGGCGCGCGGGTCTTCCGTGTGGCAACACAGGTTGCAGAATGGCTGGCCGAGTACGGAAACGGCGTGACCTCTGTGCGGCCCCTGGCGTACTTGGCGGAGGACGCAGTTGTCCTTTACCCGCGAGTTTTCGGCCGGCCGCTCTCGGAACGCCTGCGCCGCCCCGGTCACGGCGTGGCGCAGTGCTTGGAGCGCGCCGGGGCGGCTCTCCACGCCTTGCACCGTCTGCCCCAGGCGGCTGTCGACCCACTGAGAACCCTTGACTTTGCGGCGGAGATTCGAGAGGTCGAGCGTGACGTCGCTCACATCCCCGCGCTGCTGCCCACCGTGGGCGAGGCGATCGGGGCGCTCCTCGACCGCGCGCAAGAAATGCATGAGCAGCTGCCCCAGGAGCCACCAACCTTCACGCACCGCGACTTCAAGTGCGAACACCTGTTGGTCACGCCTGGCGGGCTGACGCTGATCGACTTCGACATCTGCGCCCTGACCGACCCGGCATTCGATGTCGGGAAGTTCCTGGCCGATCTGCGGTGGTGGTTCGCTGCCTACAACCAAGAGGGGCTGGAGCAGGCGCAAGAACAGTTCCTTGCTGGGTACAGCCCCGGCGCGCCGGAAGAGCGCCTGATCCGCGCCCGTCTCTACGAGGCAGTCGAGTTGGTCAAGATGACCGTTCTTCGCGCCCGCCTGTTCGAGCACCAGTCGGCGGACCGAACCGAGCGGTTGATTGGCCGCGCTCAGGCGGTGATGAACAATCTTCAGCTGGCCCTCGGTTTGCCTGGGCCGCTGATAAGTCGAAAAGGGCCCGTTGGCAGTTCTGGTGAAGAAGGACGTCGACCATGAGCATCGCCGATATGCTGTCGGGGCCCGCCAAACTGGAAGCCATCCAGTGGGTGCTGCTCTCTGCGGGGCCGCGCAGGGTATTACGGGATCAACTGAAAGCGCTGCTGTCCGCTCCGAACATGCTGGGGCCGTGTCGCCTGCGGCGCGCGAGATTCAAGCCCGGCCGCAAACTCACGGGCCACTACGACGTGCTCGTCCACGTCGAGGGCACCGAGGGATATGGCGCTCGCCCCATCGCGGTAACCTGGAGATTGGATGGAGACGCAGATCGCCATCAAGCGGGGGATGCTCTGGTCGAGATGCAGGCTGAGGCACTCCGTCAGGGCATAGCTGCACCGTTCCGGCAACTAACGGCGGAGCTGCCTGAGTGGAGCATGCATGTTCAGGTCTCGCCGCTGGACGCACGGTTCCCCCAGCTCGTGCGCTTGTCGGATCCGCGGTACGTGCGCGCCAGGCTTGCGACTTATGCGGCGAGTGATCTAGCCCCAGATCAGCCCCGGCCCGGCGGGTACGCTGTCACTCCTATCCGCTACCACCCCGGCAAGCGCCACGTACTGCGCTACGACCCCTTGGACGCGGCAAAGGGAGGGACGGTGTTCGCCAAGCTTTACGCTGGCGAGGACGGAGCGCGTGCCTTCCGCGTGGCCAGGCACGTGGCAGACTGGCTCGCCGAGCACGGAGAGGGCGTGACTGCCGTGCGGCCGCTCGCCTACGTGGCCGAGGACGGGGTTGTCCTTTACCCGCGAGTTTTGGGTACACCACTCTCCGACCACCTGCGGCGCCCCAGCCAAGGCGTGGCACAGTGCTTGGAGCGCGCCGGGGCGGCTCTCCACGCCTTGCACCGCCTGCCGCAGGCGGTTGCCGGCCCGCTCCAACCCCATGACTTCGCAGCGGAGGTTAAGAAGGCCGCCGGAGCCAGCGATCACATCCCAGTGCTGCTGCCGTCTCTGGGCGTGGCGATTGGCGCGCTACTCGACCGCGCGCGAGAACTGCACGAGCGGCTACCGCAGGAGCCACCCACCTTCACGCACGGGGACTTCAAGTCCGAACACCTTTGGGCGGGTTCTGGCCGGGTCACCCTGATCGATTTCGACACCTGCCGCTTGGCCGACCCGGCATTCGACGTCGGGAGGTTTCTGGCCGACATGCAGTTGTGGCATATCACCTACGACCAGCCAGGACTGGAGCAGGTGCAGGAAAGATTCCTCGTCGGGTACGCCCCCGGCGCGCCGGAGGGCCGCCTGATTCGCGCCCGTCTCTACGAGGCGGTCCAGTTGGTCAAAATAGCTCGTCGCGTGCCCCTGTCCGACTGCGACTGGGCATCCCGCACCGAGCAGGTGATCCGCCGCGCGCAAGCCGTGATGAATGATCTTGGAAAAATCCGCCTGGCCGGGGAAGGCAAAGTGTCGACCCAGATGCTCCGGACCCAGCGTGTGTTTGAAGAAGGAAATCAAATATGAACCTCGGCGACGCGCTGTCGGGACGCGCCAAGCTGGAAGGCATCCAATGGGTGCTGCTCTCTGCGGCGCCGCGCAGGGTATTACGGGATCAACTGAAAGCGCTGCTGTCCGCTCCGAACATGCTGGGGCCGTGTCGCCTGCGGCGCGCAAGATTCAAGCCCGGCCGCAAGCTCACGGCCTACTATGACGTGCTCGTCCACGTCGAGGGCACCGAAGGATATGGCGCTCGCCCCATCGCGGTAACCTGGAGATTGGATGGAGACGCAGATCGCCATCAAGCGGGGGATGATTTGGCCGGGATGCAGGCTGAGGCAGTTCGTCAGGGCATGGCTGCACCGTTCCGGCAACTAACAGCGGAGCTGCCTGAGTGGAGCATGCATATTCAGGTCTCGCCGCTGGACGCGCAGTTCCCCCAGCTCGTGCGCTTGTCGGATCCGCGGTACGTGCGCGCCAGGCTCGCGACTGCTTATGCGGCGAGTGATCTAGCCCCAGATCAGCCCCGGTCCAGCCGGTATGCCGTCTCCTCTATCCGCTACCGCCCGCGCCAGCGCCACGTACTGCGCTACGACCCCCTGGACAGGGTGAAGGCAGGGACAGTGTTCGCCAAGCTTTACACTGGCGAGGAGGGAGCACGCATCTTCCACAGGGCAACACAGGTCGCAGAATGGCTGGCAGAGCACGGAGAGGGCGTGACTGCCGTGCGGCCGCTCACCTACGTGGCCGAGGACGGGGTTGTCCTTTACCCGCGAGTTTTGGGTGCGCCACTCTCCGACCACCTGCGGCGCCGTAGCCAAGGCGTGGCACGGTGCTTGGAGCGCGCCGGGGTGGCTCTCCACACCTTGCACCGCCTGCAGCAGGCGGTCGCCGGCCCGCTCCCACCCCATGACTTCGCGGCGGAGGTTAGCGAGACCGCGCGGGCCAGCCGACACATCCCAGTGCTGCTGCCGTCGATGGGCGTGCTGATCGACGCGCTGCTCCACCGCGCGCGAGAGCTGCACGAGCGGCTTCCGCAGGAGCCACCCACCTTCACGCACGGAGACTTCAAATCCGATCACGTGTGGGCCGTCCCTGGCGGGCTCACGCTGATCGACTTTGATTCCTCTGAGTTAGCTGATCCGGCACTCGACATTGGGAAGTTCCTGGCCCACCTGCAGTTGTCGCACCTTACCTACGACCAGCCGGGACTGGAGCAGGCGCAGAAAAGGTTCCTCGTTGGATACGCCCCCGACGCGCCGCAAGAGCGCCTGGTCCGCGCTCGTCTCTATGAGGCGGTCGAGTTAGTCAAGATAACCGCGCGCCGCGTGCGCCTGTTCGACCACGACTGGGAGTCTCGCACCGAGCAGGTGATCCGTCGCGCGCAGGCCGTGATGAATGATCTTGAGCTTATGCTCGGTTTACCCGTGACGCAGCCCTCCTTACGTGGGTTTCTCGGTGGGTTTCGGAAGCCCCACCATACCCGCTGGGAGCGACGTCGTCACCCTTCCGAGGAAGGAGCACGGGGATAATGCATGACAAGAAGACCAGCAGGGACTGGGTTCGACACTTTCTGCCATTGCTGCGCCCCTTTCGGAAGCAACTGTGCGTGGCGGTGTTGGCGATGGTGCTGGACGCCCTAGTCAACGTATTTCGTCCTTGGCCTCTGAAGGTCGTAATTGACCGCGTACTCTCGCATAAGCCGAGCCGTGTGCCTTTCCTGCATGGCTGGCTGGATAGCGCCCCGTTCAGCAAGATGGAGATTCTCTACGGCGCGTGCGCCGTGACCTTGCTGATTGCGGTCATTGGCGGCTTCTTGACCTACTACTTTACGCGCACCATGGGCGATCTCGCACAACACTTTGTCTTCGCGATTCGCCGGAATCTATTCGCGCATCTGCAGCGCCTTTCGTTGCGGTTCCATGATCAGCAACGCACGGGAGACCTGATTACGCGACTGACTTCGGATACCCAGGCGATCCAGGAGATGATTGCCAACGGTATTACCGTTTTCGGCCTCAACATCTGCTTGCTCACGGGAATCCTCGCCTTGATGTTCTGGTTAAACTGGCGGTTCGCCCTCATTTCCCTCTCGGTAGCACCGCTGTTATTTTGGACCGTCTTCCGCTACAAACGTCGCATCAAGTCTGCCTCCCGCAAGGCCCGCGCCAGCACCGGCCAACTGGCTTCCCTGGCGCAGGAGACGCTGGCTTCCATCCGGATCGTGCAAGGGCTGGCCCAAGAAGAGCAACAAGACGAGCGCTTCCAGGCCCGCAGTGAAACTCACCATCAGGCGTATCTGGACATTGTGCGGTATCAGGCGCGGGTGGTGCCGCTGGTAGACGTCTTTGCTGCGATCGGAATAGCCATCGTGATGTGGTACGGGGCCACGCGCGTGCTGGCAGGCGAACTCACGACCGGGGATGTAGTCCTGTTCTTTGCCTACATCACAAACCTTTATAACCCGATGAAGGGGCTGGCGCGCTCCTCGTATCTGTTTAGCAAGGCCAGTGTGGGAGCTGAGCGGATTGCCGAGGTCATGAGCGTGCGGAGCGAGGTGACCGACCGGAAGAGCGCCCGTCCTGCTCCACGGCTGAAGGGCCAGATCGAATTCCGGGACGTATCGTTCGGATACGAGGCCGGTCGACCGGTGCTGTCGCATATTAACCTGGCGATCGCACCGGGAGAAAAGATTGCCATCGTCGGACCCACCGGTGTGGGCAAGAGCACCCTGGTGAGCCTGGTCCCTCGCTTCTATGACCCAACCGACGGCAAGGTCCGCATCGATGGCGAAGACCTCAGGAACTATACGCTGCAGTCGCTGCGCGAGCAGATCAGCCTGGTTCTGCAGGACCAACTGCTGTTCAGCGGCACCATCTATGACAATATTGCGTTTGGGCGCCCCGGTGCCAGCGACGAGGAGATCGCCGCCGCGGCGGTCACGGCCAATGCCGACGAGTTCATTCAGCGATTCCCGGAAGGCTATGAGACCTTAGTGGCGGAGCGAGGCACGACCCTGTCCGGCGGGCAGAAGCAGCGGATCGCCATCGCGCGGGCGATTCTGCGGGACGCGCCTATCTTGATTCTGGATGAGCCGACCACCGGCCTGGATGCGGCCGTCGAGCAAACCGTTATGGACGCGCTGGAGCGGGCCGCTGCGGGACACACGACCTTGATCATCGCCCATCGTCTGAAGACCGTGCGCCTCGCGGACCGGATCGTGGTCCTGGACAGCGGTCGGATCGTGGAAGAAGGCACGCACCTGGAACTGTTGGCGCGCGGTGGCCGGTACGCACATCTCTATCGTCTGCAAATGTCGACGGAAACGGAGAATCCTCTCATCTCCGCCAATCGGGATCGGGCTGTTCCCACGGAAGGAACGGACTACAAGACAGAGGTATGAAGCCGTACGCACCCTGAGGTGATCATTCACTTGGCGGCGCGCATCGGTGTGTCCTTCGATCGATCAGCCAACGAACGCGCCAACGTTGCGGGCGCCTTGAACTTGCTGGAACCGTGCCGCCAATTTCGCGTGAACAACTTCATCTTCGGTTCGTCGAGCTCGGTCTATAGCGCCACGAGCCACGCGCCTTTTTCCTAAGACCAAGCCGAGTTGCGGCCTATCTCGCCTTACGCCGTCACCAGACTGGCTGCGAGAGGTCGGCCACAGAGGAACCTTCGGTGCCCAGGAAGCAGCGCCCACACCCCGGGGGCAAAATCCACGATCTGCCGGAAGAGCAACCGTTATTTGTAGATCCTTGCCGCGTTTACCGTTTGCTTCAGCAAGGCATGCTTTCGGGGACTACGGGGTGGGGATGGTGGCAGAAATTTCGTTCGACAACATGCTCTCGACGTTGTTCAAATCGACGGCTGTCGCCACGTAGAAATAAGCTTGCCCCGCTTGAACAGTGCTATCGGTGTACGCGGTTACCGATAGCGGCGAAGAATTCAGCTGCGTGTATGGCCCGCCCGATTGAGTGCCGCGGTAGATATTGTACCCGACCACGACCAATGTGCTGGGGTCCCAGTTCAGCGTAACTAAGTGAACGCCGACGCCGCTGAGGTTGATTATCGCTGGAGAGTTCGCGGCGTTGCTGACCACGGATACACTTCCAGTGACGCTGCCACCGCCCGCAGGGGTAAAGGCGACGATAAAGTTTGTGGACTGCCCGGCCAGCAGGGTCATCGGTGGCGTGAGGCCGCTCGTGCTGAAGCCGGGACCTGAGACCTGGACCTGGGAAATGCTCACGCTAGAGTTGCCAGAGTTGGTGAGGGTAACTGTTTGCGTGCTGCTTCCCACGGTCACATTCCCGAAACTGAGGCTGGTTGGGCTGGTTGTAAGCTGCAAAGTAGCAGCCACGCCGGTGCCGCTGAGCGCGAGCGTGGTCGGAGAGTTGGGGGCATCACTGACCAGCGACAGACTGCCCGTCACGCTACCGGCACTCGAAGGAACATAGGCAACGTTGAAGCTGGTCGTTTGACCCGCGCCCAGAATTAAAGGGATGTTCAGTCCAGTCATCGTAAAACTCTGCTCGGAGACCGTGGCCTGTGAAATGGTCAAGTTGGCGGTGCCTGGATTGGTTAGCGTAATAGTCTGGGTGTTGGTGGTTCCGACCACCGCATTGCCGAAGCTGACGCTGGGGGGCGTGACGGAGAGTTGAGGCTGCACTCCGGTGCCGCTGAGGGCGATGGTGCTGGGCGAATTGGCGGCGTTGCTGACGAGCGAGATGCTGCCAGATGCGCTGCTGGTGGCCGTTGGGGCGAACTGCACGCTCAAGGTGCTGGATTGTCCTGCGGCTACAGTGAGTGGAAAGGTCAGCCCGCTGATGCTGAAGCCCGCTCCGGTAACAGGGTCCTGTGCAATGGTCAGGTTGGCGCCGCCGGAGTTCGTCAAGGTGAGGTTCTGCACTGCGGTGCTGCCCACCAGCACATTGCCGAAGCTCACGCTGGGAGGCACGACGGAGAGTTGAGGCTGCACGCCGGTGCCGCTGAGGGCGATGGTGCTGGGCGAATTGGGGGCGTCGCTGACGAGCGAGACGCTGCCAGATGCGCTGCCGGTGGCCGTTGGGGCGAACTGCACGCTCAAGGTGCTGGATTGTCCTGCGGCTACAGTGAGTGGAAAGGTCAGCCCGCTGATGCTGAAGCCCGCTCCGGTAACAGGGTCCTGTGCAATGGTCAGGTTGGCGCCGCCGGAGTTCGTCAAGGTGAGGTTCTGCACACCGGTGCTGCCCACCAGCACATTGCCGAAGCTGACGCTGGGAGGCGTGACGGAGAGTTGG
>QHYU01000225.1 GCA_003224235.1 Acidobacteriota bacterium | reverse complement strand
GCAGCAACTCTACACAGAGCAGGCGGAGGCAGGTCAGCCCATCCTTCCACGCCCGCTCGGCGCCGTGGAGATGCTCGGACTTACGCTCAACGAGGCTGTACAGTCGCCTGAGGGGACAGAACCGGGGACACTGCGCACAGGTTCATGCGCCTTCCAGCCTCGCTTAGTGCGGGGAGTCGGCGGCGAGATCCTCGATGTGGTCATCCCCGGTGAAGAGCTGCGCATCACGGCGAATGCCCTGGCACGTCTGCACACCAGCGCAGTCCGACCTGCGGGAGCCCCGCGCACGGGGGCTAAAGAGGCGGAGCGGGCACGCGAGCGGGCCGCACAGATCGCGGCCCACAGCCCGGGCCAGGCGGAAGCGACACAGCGACTCGCGGAGCAACTGGCGACACGCCTGGAGGCGCTTCAGCCCGACACCTATCGCCCGGCGCATGGTGGATTCAAGGCCAGCCAGTTGCTCTTCCATAGTCACCAGGTTTTTGTCGTAGATTTTGATCACTTCTGCCTCGCAGATCCCGCGCTTGACGTCGGCTACTTCCTGGCTTACCTGCGCCCCAGTGGCCTCTGGCACCACCGACCGGGCATGCGGGGGTGGTTCGAGGGTTCAGCCGCAAGCTTTATCAACGCTTATCGCCAGGCGCTGCGCGAACGCAGCATCGACGAAGCAACGATTGATGGCATCCTGCAACGCACACGGCTCTACGAAGCCGCCCTCTTGTTCAAGATCGCGACCCGGCGCGTCAACCGCCTGAACAGTCGGCGCCCCGGAGAACTCTCAGCCATGCTCACCGAAATCGCGGCGTGCCTCAGATGATTGCAAGCCCCCGCCCTGGTTTGCGGCGTAGATAGCCCCACGAACAGACCAGCCCGTGGTAACAGGGAACGACTTGCACGCTCGAAGAGGAGCATGAGAATGGAGGAAGTTCTTGGATAGACGAATTGGAGTCTAGATTACCGGAGTTGTTACTGTCGCCTGCCTCTTCTCAACCAGGCGCTCTATCAGGGCAATCAGTGCGGAATCGGCGCCAGCTACACCTCGAAAACCAGGAAATGAATTCACGTCAACGATGATGGGCCCCTGCTCGGTCAGAAGGAGATCGACGCCATAAAGACGTAAATTAAAAACTCGGCCTATCTCCAAAGTAATGGCTCTCCAGTCGCTCGGAAGCTTCTCTGTGGAAATGGGAAGGTCTTCTTTGGGTGCATTTGCTTCCAAAGGTGTACGACGACGTGCAGCGAATATCTGCTGATCGATTATCCATAATTTGATATCCCAGCCGTCCCCATGCACAAACTCCTGGAGAATGAATGGTTCTTGGTTCCACTGCCCTGCTAGTGCCTGTAGCTGTTTGACGTTATGCACCCTGTCAACGAGATCGCCACGGTGACTGTAGCGGCTTTTAATAATGAGCGGAAATGGCAGCGCTGAAAGCAGGCTATGTTGTCCTAGCGCGTTTTCTAATGAAGGAAAACTCCAGGTACGAGGCCAGGGAAGACGAGCCTCTTTCATACGTTGTGCCATGAGTACCCGATCTTGACAGGCCATGGATGACGCCCAACTGTTGACCACGAATGCTCCACGCTTTTCCAGGTGGTGTGCAACTTTCAATGCCTGGAGTGTGTGTGACTTCAATAAGTAGATGTCGGCGACAGGATGCACCTCTTCATGTGCTATGGCTTCATCGCCTGTCAGTCTATGAACATCGAGCAGACGTACAGTATGTGTCGCGCTCAGTTGTTGAAGTACCATGCCGATGACGGGATGCTTGGTTGTCTCTGGATTATCGATAATAAGGCAAATGACCATAGGCCAGCTCTTTCCCTCTGCGCGTGTATCAGCCAATCATGCACTCGAAACTACTATGCGCCCTTTCTCCACGGCTCGTTGGTTGTAACGGCTGAAGAGTTCATATCTCTTGTTCGTGTTCCGCAGTGATTGCGAGTTCCGCCGGGCGAGGTTTTTGCACCACAAGAGAGTGTGAACCAGTCTGTTGCTGTCCATTGACAGAGACAACTCTTCCTCCGGGAAGACGTGTGACAACAATGGCGTACACCTCGGCAACGATGGCAAGCAGAACTCGCGAACCCATCAGGGCTGTGATGCCCCAGGTACCCCACAAGAAACCCGCCAGCATGGGAGCGAGGACTCCTCCCGCGTCTTCTCCCATGCTCATCCAGCTCATGGTGCGCGCGCGATTGCGCTTGTCGAAACTGGAGATTTGAGCCATCAGTGCGCCCCACGCCGGGCGGAAGGCGGCCTTGCCCATATCATCGAGCGTCTTCGCT
>QHYU01000222.1 GCA_003224235.1 Acidobacteriota bacterium | reverse complement strand
TGATCCCGCCAGCCGGACAGGGTCGCGGCGGTTACCCCCAGTTCGCGCGAGAGGGTTTCGAGATCCTCGCCGCGCAGCAACCGCAGGATCGCTGCCGCCTTGCGTTTGGCCGACCAGCGTCCCCGCCCGTCGCGCCGCTCTTCGGGAGCCCCTCCGGTCGCCCTACGGGCTCCCTGCGGGGCTCCCTGCGGGGCTCCCGAAGCTGGTTCTCTCTCTTTGCTCACAGACACCTCCATGTGTGATTTCTCACTCATTTTCACCACAATTCGGTGTCCAAGAAAACCCTAGGGCGCGGGATGGACAACGAGAGGCGGTTCGTTTGCTTAAGAAGACCAGGCCAGTCTCTTGAGAGGGATTGACTGGGTCGATCAAAGTTCCAGCCTTCCTATGCTCGAAAATGCAAAGGTTTTAGCTACAACCATTCGAGGTGCCAGCGGTCGTTCTCCTGCCTAGCGCATGCGTGCGTTGTTCTGTCTTCAGAACAGCGTTATCCGCAAATGTTCTCTCTTCGAAACGATGCTTGCAAGAGTAAGCGAAGCTTAGCTTTCCGAGCACGTCCGGCTGATCCGCCCAAAATATCCTCGATGTTGGGGCGCAACTCGGCCCCGCCGCAGGCGGAACCCGATAATCAGATTGCGCTCCGAGGGGGGCTCTCTGATTGTGAGAGCCCCTTCCCCCTCGCCGAGAAGGGGTGACTGAAAGCCGTTTGTGTCACTCCGGAAACGCGGTTCCTTGAACTTGCGTTCGGAAAACCGAGCGACTTGATTGCTTTGAGTCTTCCAAGCGGCACACTCGGTGTGACTTCTGAAACGCAGAATCGACACTGTGCGCGAGTTTCAGGAAAATCGTTTGCGCACGCTTCGCCTGCACTCTTCGCGGCAGCTTCAACGCGGTGAGAAATTGCGGCTAATGTTGCGGCGGGAGCCGCTGCCGGCAACGGCGGTCGAGGGGACTTCCACGGTGCGGTCGCTGCTGGCCCCGGCTGCTTGGGCCGCTACTTGCGGCTGCGGTGTCGGCACCGGCACGACCGCCTCCTCTCCTTCCTTGCGGAATACCAGTCGCCCTTTGCTTGCGTCCCAGTCAATGCAGAGCACATCGCCCAACCGCACCTGCTCGGTCGCCAAAAGGTTCGCCAGCGGATATACAATGTGCCGCTCAATCGCACGCTTCAGATGCCGCGCCCCATACTTCAGGTCGGTCCCTTCCCGCAGCAGATACGCCCGCGCTTCCGGCGTCACCCGGAACAAAAACTGCCCCCGCGCCGTCTCCAGCACCCGCTGCTGCACCATCCCTAACTCAATCTCCAGAATCTGCTCCAACTGCTCCGGCCGCAAGGGATGAAACACCACCACCTTGTCCAGCCGGTTCATGAATTCCGGTGAAAACTTCCGCTTCGCCGCTTCTGTCGCCGTCCGCTCCACCTTGCTGTCTAGCTTGTCCTCCCCCTTGTCCGCCGGCTGCACAAACCCCATGCCCCCCGTCATCAGCTCGGTGATCTCCCCTCCCCCCAGGTTCGAGGTCAGAAAGATCATCGTCGCCGACAGGTCCACCCGCCGGTTGTCCCCCAGCGTCAGCGTCGCCTTGTCCAAGATCCCCAGCAGCAACTGCCACAACGCGTCCGAGGCCTTCTCGATCTCGTCAAACAACAGAAAGCTCAGCTTTAGCCTCTCCGTGTGATACTGCGCCAAAGCCTCCTGCGTGATCAACGGGTGCGTCTCCCGGTGCCCCAGGTACCCCGGCGGCGAGCCAATCAGCTTGGCAATCTCGTGCGAGTGCTGAAACTCCGCGCAATCCACCTTGATCACCGCCCGCGGGTCCCCGAACAGTATCTCCGCCGCGGCTTCCACAATGCGCGTCTTCCCCGACCCGGTCGGCCCCAGGAATAGCAGGTTGCCCACCGGGCGTCCCTGAGGGCACATCCCCGCGCAGAACACCTGGTAGAGATCCACCAGAGCGCGCACGCCCTCTTCCTGACCCACGATCCTTCGGCGCAGCTCCTTCTCAAATCTCTGTGACTCGGAGCTTTGCCGTTCCGGGTCGAGTCTTTGACTCACTGCCCCCATTCCCATGCCCTCCTGCCCACAAATCCTCCTATCGTTCGTGCTTAATCACTTCTCTCGGCCCACGATCTACTAGCAGGCTTGGGGCCAAAGTGAGGGATACAAACCACTCCGTAGGGGCTGAGGAATCAACGAGTTATAAGAAGGGTGGAAATTATTTTCCCGTGGGCAGCGCAAGTGGCGTTTCACAAGCTTTGGATTGTAAAGAAGTGAAACAGAGCCGGAAGACGATGACGGGGCATCCCGGTTCACCGGAATGCCCCATATGCGAGGAGAGTGGCTTGGGCCGGAAAACTGGTCAGGTCTAGGTTTCGCTCTCGTTCTTGCGGCGGTTCGCCGGGGCTGGCGAAGGCGAACCCGGCGGCAGCATTACAGGGGGGGACGGCTGCGGCTCACGGGTAGTGTTGGCAGCGGGGAGGTCCGCTGCACGGCCGCCGCTCGCACGTGCTACTTGAATCCCAGGCTGCCGAGGCTGCAGCGTCGCCACTGGCAACACTGCGCCTTCCCCTTCCTTGTGGAACACCAGCCGCTGTTCGCTCAGGTCCCAGTCAATGCACAACATATCGCCCAGCCGCACCTGCTCAGTCGCCAAAAGGTTCGCCAGCGGATATACAATGTGCCGCTCAATCGCCCGCTTCAGATGCCGCGCGCCATACTTCAGGTCGGTCCCTTCTTGCAGCAGATACTCCCGCGCTTCCGGAGTCACCCGGAACAAAAACTGCCCCCGCGCCGTCTCCAGCACCCGCTGCTGCACCATCCCCAACTCAATCTCCAGAATCTGCTCCAACTGCTCCGGCCGCAAGGGATGAAACACCACCACCTTGTCCAGCCGGTTCATGAATTCCGGTGAAAACTTCCGCTTCGCCGCTTCCGTCGCCGTCCG
>QHYU01000220.1 GCA_003224235.1 Acidobacteriota bacterium | reverse complement strand
AGGTTACCCAGCAACGCGCCGAGCGGTTGCGGGAAGAGTTCAAACACCTGAACGTGCAGCACCGCGGACGTTCCCTGGGCCCGGTGACGCTATCGGTAGGCGTGGCGGTCTTCCCGGAGCACGGCAGCACGGCGGAGGAGATTCTTCGCGCCGCAGACCACGCTCTGTACCAGGCCAAAGCTGAGGGTCGCGACCGCGTCGCGCTCGGCGCCGCAGCGGGCTAGCACGCGCCACCGAATCGCGCATGCCGCCTGCAGGGGCGCTTGTTGCCCCTCGGCCCTCTTCGGTGGAACTCTTGGAAGTATTGGCAAACGGCTGGCTGTTGAACGCGGCAGGCTTGCGCCATCTCCTGAGCAAGAATCAACTCAAAGAGGATCAGCGCCTGGGCGCTTCGGTGGCGAGTGCCTTCTGGGCATTGGCCAGGGCCCGTTGGACTTTCTCGCGTGTCTGGCGAACCTGATCGCTCGTGGGGCCGTTCGGCTCGAGCTTCAGGAACGTGTCCAGATCCCCCAACAGCGCGGGGTAGTCGCGCTTTCGAATGTGGAT
>QHYU01000221.1 GCA_003224235.1 Acidobacteriota bacterium | reverse complement strand
CTTAGGGTGGATGAAGGTTGCGATGGCTCCCTCTCAGGAGGATCTCCCAGCCGAGTCAAGCGACCCGGGCGGAGGGCGATGGGGAGGGAAAAGCATTGTGGTTGGGCGGTGCGCTTTGCTCCACCTAATCCTCCGTTGATCTCCGACTTCCCCCAACGCCTTCGATCGGGCCAAGATGTTTTCAAATTCGCGCCCGAGTTCAAGCTGACTTTTGCGAATGAATCCGGAAAGGAGATCTGACGATGTACACGCCACAGATCCTGGTCGTCGAGGACGAAGGCATCACCGCAATGGACCTGGAAGCAAGGTTGAAGCGCTTGGGATATTCCGTACCTGCGGTTGTCTCTTCTGGGGAAGAGGCGATCCTAAGGGCAGAGGAGACTCATCCGGATTTGGTGTTGATGGATATCATGCTGAGAGGGCAGACGGATGGAGTCCAAGCGGCCCAGGAATTACAGAGTCGCCTCGGCATTCCCGTTGTCTATCTCACCGCTTATTTCGATGACAGTACCTTGGAACGCGTAAAAGCAACCGAGCCGTTCGGCTACATCATTAAGCCTTTTCAAGACATCAATCTCCGGGCGTCAATCGAGATTGCCCTGCGCCGGCGTGCCGCGGAAAAGAAGCCCCTAGACCGGGAACGATGGCTCGCCCATTTGGCGGATGCCACCGGTACCGCCGCCGTGACGTTCGATGGGCATGGACTGGTAACTTTTATGAATTCTGTAGCCCGAGAACTGACGGGCTGGGAGCAGCATGACGCCTTCGGAACGCACGTAACGGAAGTCTTCGCTGTTGAAGATAAAGAGATAGCTTTCTCCAATATCGCTGAATCGCTCAAAAGGGGCGTAGAAGCGGGGTTGACATATAACGCTTGGCTGGTTGCCAGGCATGGAGTCGAGTCGCCAGTCCAATATAGCGTTGCACCGCTAACGGATAAGGAAGGCAATAATGCCGGCGCCGTCTTATTCTTCGAAGCTATCAACGCCGTGCAGGTAGGCGAAACACAGCGAGCGGAGCCCCTTGGTGTCAGCGAGAGCCTGATCCCCAATAGGCCGCTGTGCCTCGTTGAAAAGGCGCCAGAGGAGCGGATGAGTCTCCTCGAGACCTTGGTGCAAAATAGTCCCCTGGCGACGGTTGTGCTTGACCCCCAGCAGCGGATCCTACTTTGTAATCCCGCGTTCGAGGATCTCTTCCTTTACCAGCGGCAAGGGATTGTGGGCAACAAGTTGGGCGACCTCATCGAAGACGAAGTTACAGGGACCGACACCATCGAAGTCAGCCCGAGTCTTTTATCCGGTCGAGTTCTGCATGCGACTGGCCGCAGACGTCGGAGCAACGGGATCCTGGTGGATGTGGAGATTTATGGGGTTCCGGTATTCGTGAACGGGAAATTGGAAGGAGTCTACGTCGTTTATCAGGACATCACCGAGCGCCAGCGGGCGGAGGAAGCACTGCAGCACGCCAATGTCGTGCTCAAGGGGTGGTTGCGGGCGCTCGAGAAGCGCTCCGAGGAGACCACTCTGCTCAACGAGATGGTTGATCTGCTGCAGACCTGCGTTAGCGCCGAAGAAGCCTACGCCGTCATTGCGCGCTCTGCGCGGCAACTCTTCCCCAGCGAGGCGGGCGCGCTGTGCGTGCTGAATGCCTCGCAGAACCTGGTCGAAGCAGTGGCGATCTGGGGTCAGTCTCTGGTGGGTGAGCGCGTGTTCGCGCCGGAGGAGTGTTGGGCGCTGCGGCGCGGGCAGGTGCACGCGGTGGACGACCCGGCCCCGGGCCTGGTCTGCCGGCATTTGGGGGCGTTGCGTGACGTGAGCTATCTGTGCGTGCCGATGATGGGGCAGGGCGAGGCGCTGGGCGTGTTGCATGTGCAGAGCGGCGGCAGCTCGGGCGAGGGACAGAATCGCTTGACCGATGCTCAACAACGTTTGGCAGTCACCGCCGCGAGGCACATTGCCCTGGCCCTGGCCAATCTGCGGCTGCGCGAGACCCTGCGGATGCAATCGATTCGAGATCCCCTCACAGGGTTGTTCAACCGGCGGTACATGGAAGAATCGCTGGCGCGCGAGTTGCGGCGGGCGGCCCGCAACCAGCGCCGGCTGGGGGCCATCATGCTGGACCTGGACAAATTCAAGGTCTTCAATGACACGTATGGTCATGAGGCCGGGGACACGTTGCTGCGGGAACTGGGGGAATTCCTGAGATCCCGCACCCGGGGCGAAGACATCGCGTGCCGTTATGGTGGCGAGGAGTT
>QHYU01000029.1:2369-12976 GCA_003224235.1 Acidobacteriota bacterium | reverse complement strand
TTCCGGGCGGAAATCCAGTCACCGCAGTGCCGGGACTCAATCCAAGGTCCCCATTGACCCTGGTCGCTCCGGTGTTGGTGACCGTAGAGCCCGCCAGGACCGCGAAGGTGGTCGCCGCTCCAAGGGCGATGGGCACTTGCCCGCCTGTCGTGGCGGCGGTGGTAAAGCTCCAACTAAAGTCAGTGGCCAGCGCATTGCCCGCTATGTCCCTGGTGCCGGTGGTCATCGTGGCCGTATAGACGGTGTTGGGTGCGAGAATGCTTGCCGGGGTCAAGGTCGCAATCTTGCTGGTGACATCATAGCCGACGGTTCCTGTTACGGCAGTTCCCCCAGGTCCTGTCACCCTCAAGCTGGCGGTGTTGATCGTTAAAGGATCCATCGCCTTACTGAAGGTGGCGTTGATGGTCTGGTTGATGGCCACCGCCGTGGCCGCATTTGCCGGGACGGTGGAACTCACGGTCGGCCGGGTCGTGTCCGGGGTCGCGCCGGTGGTAAAGCTCCAGCCATAGTCAATGGCCAGCGCATTGCCCGCCAGGTCCCTGGCCCCGGTGGTCACTGTGGCCGTAAATGTGGTCAGAGGCGCCAGAGCGCTGGCTGGTGTGAAGGTTGCGGTCACGCCAGCGTAGCTCACCGTGCCGGCCACAGCCGTGGTCCCTTGCTTCAAGATAAACGTTACTGTGGTGATCGTTAAGGGGTCTATCGCCTTGCTGAAGGCGGCGTTGATGGTCTGGTTGATGGCCACCGCCGTGGCCGCATTGGCCGGGACGGTGGCACTCACGACCGGCCGGGTCGTGTCCGGGGTCACACCGGTGGTAAAGCTCCAGCTAAAGTCAGCGGCCAGCCCATTGCCGGCCAGGTTCTTGGCCCCAGTGGTTATCGTAGCGGTGTATACGGTCAGGGGCGCCAGAGCGCTGGCCGGTGTGAAGGTTGCCGTTACGCCAGCGTAGCCCACCGTGCCGACCACAGGCGTGGTCCCTTGCTTCAAGGTAAAGGTTAGTGTGGTGATCGTCAAGGGATCCATCGGCTCACTGAAGGTGACGGCAACATTCCCGTTGATCGACACACCGGTGGCCGCATTGGCAACGATATTGGCCGCAGCCGCAGCACTGGCCCGTGCAAAGCCCGCCGTCACGCTAGGGAAGCTCACCGTCAGGGGAGGGACGGTGAAACTCACGGTGGGTGCGGTGGTGTTGGGGGTCGCACCGGTGGTAAAGCTCCAGCTAAAGTCAGTGGCCAGCGCATTGCCAGCCAGGTCCTTGGCCCTGTGTTTAACCCTGGCAGTATATGCGGTATTGGGCGCGAGATTGCCTGCTGGTGTAAAGGTCGCCGTTACGCCGGCGTAGCTGACAGTGCCTGCTACCTCTTCGCCCTCATCGTCATCTTCTTTAGGGTTACTCCCTTGCTTTAAGGCAAAGGTTGCTTTGGTGATCGTTGAAGTGTCCATCGCCTTACTGAAGGTGACGGCGATTTTCCCGTTGATGGCCACACCGGTGGCGGCATTGGCGGGGACCGTGGCACTCACGGTCGGTCGGGTGGTGTCTAGGGTCGAACCGGTGGTCGCCGCTCCAGGGGAGACGGGCGCTTGCCCGGCCGGTGTGAACCTATTGATCTTGGGCGGCGGTTGCCTGAAGCTCGTTATGGAGGGCGTGGCGACCGTGGTGAACTGGCTCGTGAACGGTGCCAGCGCATTCCCGGCTGTGTCTTTGATGTCCGAGCTGAGCGACAGCGTATAGGTCGTGCCGGCTGCAAGCGGGGCGGTGGGCACGACGAAAAGCATGAGGCCCTGCTCGCCCGGACTGATCGTGGCCGCGAGCGCGCCGCCACTGGTCAGCGTGACGCTCGTCGAGGTCAGCGTTCGCACATCCAACGGCTGCGAGAAGCGCACCCCGATGATCTCGCCCAGGTCCACGCCGGTGACCCCACCAGGCGGCGTGACTTGGTTCACCACCGGCGCCATCGTATCCGCCGGCGTCGGCGTATATAGCTCGGTGCTGGCGAGAATTCCGCTGCTGTTCTGGCCGCCGGCGATGAGCACAATCCCTGTCGGCAGCAGCGTGGCGGTATGATTCACGCGCGCGGTCTTGAGGCCGGGGGTGACCGCGCTGAAGCTATTCGTGGAGGGACTGAACACTTCGGCTGAGGCCACCGCGCCGGAGGCCGTTTGCCCGCCTAGGATCAACACCTGTCCGTCGGGCAGCAACGTCGCCGTGTGGCCGGCGCGCGGCGTGGTCATGGCATTCGCCAGCGTGGTAAAGGTCTCGGTCGCGGGATCAAAGATTTCAGCGAAGGCGAGGATGCCTGTGTCGTCGCGGCCGCCGGTGATCAGGATACGGCCATCGGCCAGCAACGTGGCCGTGTGGTCCCAGCGAGGCGGGACCAAGCCGTTGGGCAGCACTGTGAAGGTACCAGCCTCCGGATCATAGGCCGGCTTGAATACGACGACCGTCTGGGCGTTGAACGCCTCGGCCGAACCCAAGGCTCCCGAGCTCTGCCCGCCGATGATCAGCACCCGCCCATCCAGGAGCAAGGTCGCCGTGTGGCCCGACCGCAGCACCTGGACGTTGCGCGATAAGGCTCGGAAGGTCTGATTGGCCGGATTGAACATCTCGGTGCTGAAGAGCAGCCCGAGGTTGTCCTGCCCCGCGATGAGGAGCGTTTCCGTCTGCGGCAGCAGCGTGACCGTATGCTCCGTGCGACCGGTAATGAGGTTGCTCGTCAGCGCGGTCGCGCTCAACGTCACCGGATCAAACAGCTCGGCGTTGTTCAACACGCCCGCGGGGCCCGCACCACCCACGATGAGCACCTTGCCGCTGGGAAGGAGCGTGGCCGTGTGCCCCACGCGCGCTTGGGTGAGGGGCCCCGAGGTGACCGTGGTTTGCGAGAAGGCAGAGAGAGCCCAGAAGAGTCCGAGGCCCCAGAGGGCCAGGACCGAGATGTTATACATCTTGCCAAATCCCCGCTGGATGAACCGATAAATGACTTCTTGAAGTTTTGCTTTCATCGTTTGTTCCCCAAATAACGCGCCAAGGGTATTAGCCTGGGAGAGGTGCATTGGCTGGGGCGAATGAAAAGACTTCTCAATCTATCTCTCAAACCGGAATTTTTGTTTTGAGCTTCCCCTTGGCCCGAAAACCTAGCCCTCTTGCCCCGTCGTGTCAACCGCAAATTGCGCTGGCCCCTTTGGGCGTGGTAGTGCGGCTCGTTTTGGCATAAGACGGCCTTGCCGCCCTGAAGAGCGGCTCTTGTATCTGCTTGAAACCAAAGACCTCACTCTCACCCGCCGCACGGGGGGCGAAAGAGATTGTTCGAGGGCTGCCGGGGGTGGGATTCAGGGGAGGGGGACGACGATCCAGGTCAGGAGGTTGTCGTTCTGGCGCAGGGTGGCGGCAAGTGTCTGGGCGTCGGGTTTGGTTTCTGCGAGGAAGCGGACTCGATACAAGGTCTGGCCCTTTACTGTCGCTGGAGCGACAAGGATCGTTTGTTGATATCGGCCGGAAAGTTTTGCTGCCAACGCATCCGCACTGGCGCGGTCCTTGAATGCACCGACTTGCACTTCAAAGACGGGGCGGCTTGGTGGCGCAGGAACGGAGCGGGCAGGGACGGAGGGCGGAGGGACGGAACGCGCAGGGGCCGAGCGCGCAGGGACGGAGGCTGCAGGAGCGGAGGGCGCAGGGACCGGTGGTCTCGGTGCCGGTTCCTTTGCGGCGGTTTCAGTGACTAGAAGCTGGGGAGCATGATGAAGCCGCGGAAACGCAAAGAAGAATCCGACCAGAAAAGGCACTGCGACGAGCAACGTCACGTACACTGTCTTTTTCACGGGATTCAACTCCTCAATACCTAGGAGCACCTTCGCAAATAGTATCAGCCATTGTGAAGACATCCCCATCCTCACATTAGCGAATTGAGCTTACCACGAGTGAAATGGTGTGGAGACGCGTGCTTAGGAGCCTGTGACGAAAAAGAACTCGCTCGGATGCCATAGGAGGACGGGAAGTCATCCGGCCTCGCGCATTGCTGTGCAGCGCGTCCCGTGCTACGTTAGTTTGGCCCGCCCGGGAGGCCCTTCCATGCCGTCTTTGCCGTCCATCCCACATGTGCCAAAAGAAGTGCTTATTGCGATTGCCGCCGTGGTCGCGTTTCTTGTGCTTTGGCTCTGGGCGCGCTCCGGCCGCTACGTTGCGATTCGCAAATCGGATGCCAGCGAGGCGCTCACTTCCGAACTGGGCCGCATTGCTGACGCGCTCGAGCGCCTGGCTGCCTTGGCTACCCCGCACGAAACTGAACCCTCCGCGGAAGAAAAGCCGCCACGGCGCGAGAACTGGTTGTCGCTGTTCCGCCGCTAGTGCCGTTCCAACTATTTGAGCCCAATGACGAGTTGGGAAAAGAATCCGGCATCGGGCGCTGGAGCGTTTCGTGAAATGCGGCAACAACAAAGGCATCTTCCTCTGCTTTCCTCGAAGAGTAAATTTCGCGCAGATGTTACGACCGTTTCCCACGAGCCGCAAGCGGCAAATCAGGGACGTACAGCAGACTCTTCGGCGAGTGCTGGCCAAGATAAACTGTCGGACAGCGAAAAGGTTACAGCGCGTCATTTCATGCCGGTCAGCGCCCCGCTCCAGAACCGGTAGGCAAATATGCATGCCGTCAGTGGCCGGTGAATACGGTTTTTTCGTCCACGAAGCAAAGCTCATTCCCCCAGGGATCTTCGACATAAAACGACCGCTCGCCCCAGGGGCGAGTCACGACGTCGCCAGCGCTCTCGTCATGGACTTTCTCCTTGGAGAGGCATCCCAACTCCCGGGCTCGTGCGTGGGCCTTCTCGATATCCTTCACGGAGAAGTAGATGTTATCGGGGTTGGACTTCGGTTTGATGCCGCCAGGGGTAGGGTCCAGTATCGCCAGGATGACGGGGCCACAATCGAAGTAGGCGCGGGAACCCCTTAGCGGCCTTCCCTTCGTGTCGAGCAGTTTGGAGTAGAAGGTGATCGCCTTGTTCAAGTCAGCCACCTGCAAGATCACACGGAACAGCTTGGGAGCATCGCCCATTGTTCATCTCCGTTCAGCAGCTCAATTGCTGTACTAACTTCGACTACCTTCAACAACGTTCCCGCGTGCAGCGCGCTACGGGCGCTTGCGGTATTCCTCGTAGAGTTGGCGGTGCTTGTTGTCGGTGCTGGTGAGCTGACCTTTGATGAAGAGGTAGCGCACGTCGGTTTGCAGCTCGAGCGGATCGCCGGTGGTAACGATCAGATTCGCGGTCTTGCCAGGTTCGATGGTGCCGAACTGATCGGCCAGCCCGAAAATTTGCGCGGGATTGAGTGTGACGCTCTTCAAGGCCTCATCGTGGGCCAGGCCATAGGCCGCGGCGTTCCCGGCGGCGTAGGGCAGCCGGCGCGCAAAAGAGGTATCGAAGCTGGCGAAGGCGATTTTGATTCCCGCGGCAACGAGTTCGGCGGGTTGCGTAGGCTTCCGCGCCGCCGGCGAGGATCATCTTCAGCTTCTGGGCGTCGCAGAATTCGATTGCGTTCCGGATCTCGCGCGCCCGATCGGCCACCACCAGCACGGGGAGTTCGCCCTTCACCGCCGGCACGAGCGCTTCGAGCTTGAGGTCGCGCTCAAACTTTGCCGGCGAGCCCTTCTCCTTCGCTTGGGCATAATGCCGCGCGCGCTCGAGCCAATCGGTGAGATCGTTCACCTTCTTGTCGTACTCCTGCTTGACTTCGCTAAACGGCCGTTGGCGCACAGTGAACGTGGAGAGATCAAACGACCGGGTCTGGAGCGTCGGCCAGTTGACCACCATAGCCACCGTCCGGCGCACCAGCATTTCGTCGATGGTCCAGCCGGAGAGATGTATCGCCGACGCCTGGCCGCTGATCACACTGGCTCCGCCGGAGAAATCAAGCCCGCCGATTCCCGGCGTGTCCACCACGTGGGTGATACCGCTGGCACGCGTCACTGGGATGTGCGCGCTCGCCGGATTGACAGCCGTGGCGGCGACCAGCTCCGGGTTGTAAGCACCCACCTCGGCGACATCGTTCGTGGCGCTGACTTGACTGATCTCAGTCAGGCCGATTTGCGTGACGGGATTAAAGAATCCCGGGTAGACCTCGAGCACACGCACAATCTTTCGGTACTGGACGGGAGTGATTCGGGTCATGGGCTGCGCGCTAGGAGGCCAACGGAACTGCAAGACGGATCTTTTCCTTAGCCAGGATTCGGCGCGCGCGGTAGGTGTTGCCACGCTTCTCGAACCCTGCCTCAACCAGGATATTTTCGAGCGTGCCGCGGCGCGCGGCTTCCTCCAGGAAGAGTCCCACGGCCTGGCGCAAGCGCGCTTTCGATTGACGAAGCGAATTACCGCAACTGGAAACGTCCAGCTCCGGAGCATAAGCGACGTAGGCGCCATCCTCTCTCCAGATCTGGACGGTTAGGGTTATCTCCCTGGCGCCGGATTTCGCTGAAATGACACTTTGAGCCATGGGTTGATCAAATTGTAGGCCGCACCAGAAAGCCCGTCAAATCCTGGGCTACGTTAGTTGCGGAGGGGTTTGCCGGTCTTGAGGGTGTGGGCGACGCGCTCCTGGGTTTTGCGTTCTCCGCAGAGGCTGACGAAGGCTTCGCGCTCGAGATCGAGGATGTACTGCTCGCTGACCATCTGCGGGGCGGAGAGCGGGCCGCCGGCCAGCACGTTTGCCAATTTGCGGGCGACCACAGCGTCATATTCAGAGATGTACTCGCCGCGAAGGAGCATGTGGATAGCGAGCTTTGCTCCGGCGAGGAACTGCTCGCCCAGAACCCGAATCTGCGTGGTGGCGGCGCCCTCGGCCGCGCTCGGGGCCAGCGGCTGATAGCCGGCGCGCACTAGGGCGAGCGCGGTCTGTTTCGCGTCCGCGACGAGGCGGTCCTGATTCATGGCAATCAAGTCGGAGCGGCGCAGGTAGCCCAAGTCGCGCGCTTCTTCCCCGCTCGTGGACACCTTGGCCATAGCGATGCCCTCGAACACGGGTTTGAGCGCGTGGAACAGGTCCATATCTAATTCGGGAGATGCCGGGCTAAAACCCGCTGCTATAGCCGCCGTAATTCCGGCCTTCTCGTTGGCGCGGATGAGCATTTCTTTGGTGCCGCCGCCAGCAGGGATCAGCCCAACGCCGGTTTCAACCAATCCGATATAGGCCTCCGCCGCGGCGTGGATACGCGCCGCATGGAGGCTGATCTCGCATCCACCGCCCAGCGCCATGCCCTGCGGCGCGGCGACGACTGGCCGGGGCGCGTACTTCAGCGCCATATTCACGTTCTGGAACTGCCGCACTGCCATGTGGATGTCGTCCCACTCCTGCTCTTGCGCATACATGAGCAGCATGACGAGGTTGGCGCCAACCGAGAAATTTGTGGCCTGGTTGGCGATGACCATGGCCTCAAAGTCGGTGCGCAGGCGCTTGAGCCCGGCGTGCAGCATCAGAATCAGGTCGGCGCCGATAGCGTTCATCTTGCCGTGAAACTCGCAGCAAACGACGCCGTCTCCCAGATCGATCAGGCTTGCGCCGGGATTATTCTCAATCTCTCTTGAGCGCTCCTTGAGCGATTTCAGAATAATGACGCCTTCGGGCTCGGCGACTGGCTTGTACGCCGCAGACGCTAAATCGAAGTAAGACACGCGGCCCTGCGCCGACTGATAGAACGACTTCTGGCCGGAGGAAAGCAGCCGGGTGACAAGCGGGGGAAGCGGCTTTCCAGCGTGCTCGATCTGCTTAGCCATCACTTCCACGCCGACCGCGTCCCAGATCTCAAACGGGCCAAGCTCCCAGGCAAAGCCCCAGCGCATGGCGCGGTCCACGTCCACCACGGCGTCGGCAATTTCCGGGACGCGCCGAGCGGCATAAAGGCACATCTCCGACAGCGCGCCCCAGAGGAACTTCGCGCCTTTGTCACCGCCCTGCCCTGAAAAGATCGGCGCCAGCAGCGTGCGGAGTCGCGCGCGCGTATCTTCAATGGTCTTGCCGGCCTCAATCGAAGCGAATCGAGCCTTCTGCTGCGGGCGGTAGTCCATCTTCTGCCAGTCGAGCGAGAGAATGTGGGCTTCGCCGTCCTTCGCCACGCGCTGGTAGAAGCCGCGGCGGGTCTTTTCGCCCAGCCAGCCGCGCTTGGCCATTTCTTCGACCAGCGGGGGCACGCGGTAGATGTCGCGGGATTCGTCGTCAGGGACGTTCTCGTAGATGTTACGCACGACGCTGGTAAGCACGTCGAGGCCAACGATGTCGGCGGTGCGGAATGTCGCCGACTTCGGCCAGCCGACTGCCGGCCCAGTACACGCGTCCACTTCCTCGACGGTCATCTCCAGCTCGGTCATCAGCCGCAGCACATTGAGCATCGAAAACGTCCCAATACGGTTGGCGATGAAGTTGGGCCGGTCCTTGGCGACCACAACTCCTTTACCCAGCCGGCGGTCGCAAAAATCTCTCAGGGTCTCAACCACATCCGGCTGTGTTTTGGGACCGGGGATCAGCTCGGCCAGCTTCATGTAACGCGGCGGGTTGAAGAAGTGGGTTCCGGCCCAGTGCCGCTGGAAGTCGTCGGAGGCATCCTCGGCAATCCGGCAGATGGGCAGGCCCGAAGTGTTGGTGGTCACCAGGGTGCCGGGCTTGCGGTGCTGTTCGACGCGCGCAAGCAGCTTGCGCTTGATCTCGAGGTTCTCCGCGACGGCCTCGATGATCCAGTCCGCCTCGGCGCACCAGGCCAGATTGTCTTCGAAGTTGCCGGCGGTGATCAGTCTTGCGCGGTCCGGGGTGAAAAATGCCGCGGGCCGCGCTTTCTTCGCGGCTTCGAGGCCCGCGCGCACGATGCGGTTGCGCACGAGGGGGTTATCGAGCGCGAGGCCTCTGCTTTTCTCTTCTGCGGTCAGCTCGCTGGGAACAATGTCCAGCAGATAGCAGGGCACGCCGGCGTTGGCCATGTGCGCGGCGATGCGCGCTCCCATCGTGCCGGCACCAAGGACTGCTACTTTCTCTATGCGTCGGTTCATGGGGGAATGTCTGTATTGGCCGGAAGTCGAGCGGTCATCCTGCGCTGCAAAGGCTCGACCGGCCCCTACCTCAATTCTTCAGTGTTTTGTGTAGCGCCACCGTCGCAGTAGCGCTTTGCAAACCGCTGGCGCGACGCCGGCGCTATGAACTCTCCCGCTAGCGAGCCACTATCCGCGTGCCCTGGCTTCCCTTAGCGCAAACCAGGTAGATTACAGAACCCGTTATACCAGATCAACCGAAAATGCACGCATCCAAATGAGATGATTGTGCCTCTAACCAAGTAGAGGCCGGGGATGGGAACTGTTCTGGCGTTGCTACAGGGCGCGGTCGAGCGACTACGGCGGTTTGCCTACGCCGAGAAGGAACCCAGCCGCATACGGCGTCCACGAGTCGGTCTGGCGCTGGGGGGCGGATTTGCGCGCGGAATAGCGCACGTCGGTGTTCTGAAGGTTCTGCACGACAATCAAATCCCAATCGACTGCATCGCCGGCACCAGCGTTGGCGCGCTGGTGGCCGCGGCCTACGCCGGCGAAGTGCCCTTTGAACGAATGCAGCAGCTGGCTGCAGCAACCCATTTCACCGACTTCGGCCGGTTGACGCTTTCCTGGATGGGCCTGGCCAGCAACGACCGCCTGGAGCGATACCTGCGGCGCTATTCTTCCGTGTCGCGTTTCGAGGAGCTAAAGACGCCGCTGACGATCGCGGCCACCGATCTGGATACCGGCCAGGCAGTGTACTTCAGCGAAGGCCCGATTGGGCCGGCCCTGCGCGCGTCTTGCGCCTATCCCGGGCTGTTCCTACCGGTGGAGTACCAGGATCGCATGCTGGTAGACGGATTCCTCGCGGCGCCCTTGCCGGTGGACCCATTGCGGCGCATGGGCGCTGAAGTGGTGATCGCCGTGCCTCTGGAATCGGCGAGTTTCTCAAGACCAAATAATATGGCGGGCGTGATCAGCCGCTCGTTTGCCATCATGCAGCGCTACGCACACCAAGACTGGCGAGGCAAGGCCGACTTGGTGATCGAGCCCGACGTCAAGAATTTCGCTTGGGATGATTTCCAGCAGGCGCCGCAGTTGGTTGCCGCCGGCGAAGTCGCGGCGCTGGCTGCGCTCCCCCGCATCCGCGCCAAGCTCGCTATTGCCGCCGTTCAGCCTGCCGCCCGCGCGCAGGCCTAGTGCTGTTCCAACTTGATTTGCCTACAGTCCGCCCATTCCCCATGGAAGTGATGCGCCTCCCCATTCATGGGGATTTGCTCCAAATAGTTGGAACGGCGCGAGTTTCTCTTCACAAACCAGTGCCAACACCAGGAAGGCCGGGGTTCACGACCAAGACCGTCGGGATGGCAAAGTTGCGAAACTCCTGGCATCTTAACGTGCAAGCCCTTCGCTTCGCCTGGAATGAACAAAAACAGGTGTTTCGGAAATCGGGACCTTGCATCTTGTTGGCGTTTTGCCTCTGGCAGCCGACCCGGAATGGCGTTACAATGCAGGTATTCGTGGGTTCGATGCGCCGCGCCGCTCTTTGCGCGGGCGCACACCGCGCGCCTGTAGCTCAGTTGGATAGAGCGCTGGTCTCCGGAAACGGGGG
>QHYU01000029.1:0-2224 GCA_003224235.1 Acidobacteriota bacterium | reverse complement strand
CGGAGCTAAGGGTCGGGGGTTCGAATCCCTCCGGGCGCGCCATTAGAACCCAAAGTCTTTGACCAACCTCCTGTACTTTGAGTGCGATTCAAGGATTTCGACGACAGGTAATTTCATCTCTACTCGGATTTGGTGGCATTCTTCCCGTAGTTCGTCAAAAATCCTTTCGCCTATTTTCTCTTCGGGGTGGCTTCCTGCGGGATAGCAAATGCCGATGAAATAGGAACTGTGCCCTGGGTGGTCAAGATCATCAAGCGGACCAGCCTTGAGCACAATCTGGGTGCCCGCCCTAGCAGCCTCGGCTCTTTTATAGGCTGGTTCCACCAGTGATTCGACCTGCTCTAGCGTCGCATATCGGGACGGGTCGATTTGGATAAACCGGAATCTCTGTCGCGGCACAGGAACGGGTTGGGCTGGAGCAGGTGGCATTAAGTTTTACCTCCCGGCACAAATATTTATAGCACAAACCGGGCTGACGGTTCGAGTCCCCCCCTGACCATCGGCTAGACCCCGGCTGCCCGAACAACACAAAGTTTCGGCAGTACGGCCTCGTCAACGTCGCACGCGATGTTCACGTGCTTGTTCCGCTCCAGCTCAGCCGCCGCGCGGGCGGCGTTCTCCGGTGTAAGGCCGAACGTCCAGACGAAGTCCCGCTCGGCCGTACCGATGTCCTTCGCCCGAATTGGGTTTGCGTTGCCGGTCGTCTTGTCCGGCAGGAACGTCTCCACCACGGTGCCGTTCGAGAGTAGAGTAGCCAGAAGCCTTCCAGGTACCCTTGCCATCAGGTTTTCTCCTCGCTTAAATTGTCCGCGATTCAACGCGGTGGTTTCAGTCTGATTAGCTTCGAGCGGGGTTGTCAAGGGAAACGAGTTGTGGCGGGTCTTGCGGGTCGGCGGCGGTGGGGTCGGGTTGCCAGTTCGCTTCGCGGCGGCACTGGCGGCAGCAATAGGTCGCGCCGTCCGGCGTGGGCTTGCCGCATTCGACGCAGCGCGTTGTCGGTGTCTCAGCCATCGGGTCTGCCTTTATTCGTAAAACTACAGGAAACACAGTATTGACATGCTCCCTTCAGAGCGGTATATGCGCACTAAAAGGGGGCGAGTCACACCAAAGGAAGGGCTGTTTACCTGTCTCTGAGAGAAGGGACCCACGTCAGCCTCGCCCCCGCTTCCGATGGTCGCCGCGCGGTCGATGCTGTTCCCGACAAGCCGCGACGCAAGCGAGCTTGACCTCTTTAAGTATCAGTTCGTACAATTCCATCATGGCGACTATTGACGAACGCGCCCGCGACGCCATCCGCGACGCCAAAGCCGCCTATGAAGTCGCCCAAGCCAAACATAAAGCCGCCCACGCTGCCTTCGTCGCTGCCCGCGACGCCGCCCGCTTCGCCGAAAACGAATTGCGCGCCGCCCTCGCCGCCTACACCGAAGCCCTGCGCTCCGAACGCACCGAGCGCGCCTAGAAGCTGAGCATTTCGCGAATCGCCAAGGTCTCGGCGTTCTTTTTCTTCTGCTCCGGCGTCAGCTCGCCCACCCCTTCACCCATCTGCTCGCGCCGGTTGGGTCTGCTCTTGCGTCCGTCGCCCGGCGACGATTGAGTTTGGGGGCGGAAACTGCCGTTTCGAAACTATTGACAGTTAATGTCAATTAATGATATTAATTCGCCTGAACTAAGCCAAACCGAGTATGACAGCAACGGGTGCCGGGGATAAAACTCTCTCGATGAGGCTCGGAGAAAAGCTCAGGCCGGTTAGTGTCCGTAAAGTCACATGGGTCGTCGTCGGTGTGGCCTGTTTTCTTAGCCTACTGTTCTTGACCAGAAGTCCTAAAATAACCTCGGGTCAAGTTCTCTTCTGCTCCGATAAGCATATTATCGGAAGTTTAGTGAATGCTGCTACGCCAGGCTACGAATATAGAGGAATCTTGCCCATGAAGATAGAGGGACCAGACTTCGTCAGTGCGGAAGTGATTGAAAGTTGGAGTGGAGGATATTTCCTAAACGGCAAGTGGATGGAACGCTCTGCCTTTAAGTCACGTTTGCACATTCTGCCGACGGCCTCACAGGCCCGCGATGGCTTTTACGCAGTCGTCTTCATTTGGCCGACGGGGGTTGAGAGTCGTATTGGGCTCGACGCGCAAGGTGGAGTTTTTACAGTCAGGGCTGATTGCACCATTGCACGGTAGCCATGGCTGAACCCGCAGAAACTGCTCCGAAGCCACGCGGTCGC
>QHYU01000028.1 GCA_003224235.1 Acidobacteriota bacterium | reverse complement strand
GGAAGGTGGGACCGGGGAAAATTCCGTCGAAGCCCCAGATGAGATTCTCCGGCAGGTAGGGGTGGAAGCTATGTTTGGCCTCCCTTTGATGGATTTCATAGAACATTCTTGGCGGAAACTCAGAGTAACGCTGATGCGCAGCAGGGTCCGGCGCAGGCTCCAGCGTCTGGACCGCCTGGGCCACCGGCGGAATAGGAAGCTCGACCACGAATGGTCTGGTCGGCGGGCTTGTGACAGCGTCACCCCCTTTCCCAGCATTCGTGCGGGCCAAAGCAACGCTTGGCCCCCAGTTAAGCACGGGAAAACTCATCAGGCCCAGTTTCATCAAATCGCGTCTTGTCAGCACTATTCGTGCCCCTTTCACTCGGCCTCCTGGCCTGCACCAGGGGCTGCCATCCATCCGCAATGCTTCAGTTCGTCAGCGCGGTCAGGGTAGGCACTGGCTAGGTGCCAGTGCTCACGCCGGCTCGCCATGCAAGCTAGCTATCAACGTACAAGGGTCGCAACTGTGAGGGGGGTAAGGAGCAGAGCTGAATTCTTCCCGGCCGTGGGGGCCCGACACAGGTTCGTTCAGCTAGGAGCAGTCACCTGCATCTATACATTTTTGAGTCTTTAGAATTCCGATGCGGGGACTGATCACAGCATGTTGCTAATCCCGCTGGAAGGCAAGTAACAAAATGAAGGAATTCTGTAGGAATACTAGAACCCTATATTTTGGCTTAGAGGCCGTCGAGAGGGGGGCGCCGGAAAATGAAATGGCGGTTGAACTTGTCTCAGAAAGACCTGTTCTGTAATCCGTGACAGTGCCTCCGACCCTTCAGGGTGAATTCTCCAGGCTGCTGGTTCGTCGAATCCTTTTACAGCTTCGCTTTTTTCGGCCGCTCAAGCAGCACTTGGCACGCTCGATTTTGCGATGGCTCGCAAGACTGGTCGCCTTCTAGGCATGACCAGCCTTGATCGCAGGAGCCGGGAGGTAGGTGGCGGCGTCCACAGTCTCAACCAGTGCCGCCCGGCTGTTAACACCCAACTTAACAAAGATGTTCGACAAGTGGAATTTGGCCGTTCGCTCGGAAATCTTTAGCGCGTCGGCGATTTCTTTGTTAGAAAGTCTACGCACCACCAGCTGGAACACTTGGTTCTGGCGCGCGGTGAGTGGAAGGTCGGGCCGCAGTTGCTTCTCCAATATGAAGTTTGAATGCCGAATGTATTTCCGGATCACTTGAGGTGGAACCCAGAGGTTTCCCTCCAGCACCGACCGGACCGCCTTCGGAAGTTCTTCCTCGACTTTGTCCGACAATTCGACGAAAGCATCGATCCCCGCATAGAGCATTCTGACCATGTCTTCTTCGCTACTTCGATCCGGAGGCAGCAAAGCCAAGAACTTGCTGTTTGGGCAGCGCCCACGTAAAGCCCTGCAGAGAACGGGAATATCATCTTGAAGCGAGCTTGTGTCCAGCAAGAACATGCACGGTGTCGTGTCCTGTGGCACCGAACTCAGGTTGGAATAAGGCTTCGAGTGCAGTCCTCGGCGGAGTCCGGGATCAGCAGCCAAACAACGAACAAGCACGGCTCCGGCCAGAGGATGGGAAGATAGCACGTAGAGGCGGCAATCCATCTCCACCTCACTGGCTGGGGAATTCGTCTCAGTAAGGGAAGAAACTCTTTTACTAGAACGCAATCTTTGTTGTCAAGGGTTTTCTCGGACGAGTCCCAGCTGTCAGAAATGCTTTTGCCGAGCAGTTTTGCCGCTCTGTTTGTAAACTAGCCTTCAAGGGAACTGCCTATAAGCGTGAAAGAATCCTGTCCTGTCTCCGGAGAGAAACTGCCCCACGAGCTTTTCCAAGGACAGTTGCCCCCGCCGGAGTGAAGAGTTAGGTTCAGAGCCCCTCGAGGGGATCTTTCGGTGAGCTTTTTCCATTTTCCCCCGAAGAGTGCGCACACATCGCGAGTTTGAAACGGACTGAACCTGCTGCTTCGAACAAGGGTGCAATTCAACCAGTCAGACATGGATAAAAAAGCCTCGGCTTAGCAGCCTGGGGACTGTATCGGAAGAGGAGATGCAACTATGAAAAGGAGAATACTCACTTTTTTCTCGGTTCGTTGGGGGACTGCGCTGTTGATTCTCGTAGTCTTTGCTTTGTGGCTCAGCCCGCCCACTCGCTTCGCCAAGGTGTCCAGGGCGGACGAGCGGGAGGAGCTGGATTGGCGACATTACGGCAAGGATCTGGCCAACACGCGATTCCAAGACGTCGACCAGATCAATGGCTCCAACGTCAAGGATCTCCAGGTTGCTTGGGTCTTCCACACGGGTGTCCTTGACCCAGCGGGGGCATTATCGGGCTCGCCCATCGTGGTTGACGGCCGGATGTACGTCACCGACGGGCACGATGACGTCTTTGCCCTGAACGCGGAAACGGGCAAGCAGCTCTGGGCCTACAAGCCCCTCTCGATCCCGGGCGAGATGCCGCCACTCGATCAGGTCTCGCCCTGCTGCGGCCGGAACAACTTCGGCGTGGCCTTCGGAGACGAGAGGGTCTACTACGGCCGGTTGGACGATGTAGTCGTGGCTTTGGACGCGGAGACTGGCGCTGTCCGTTGGAAGACCAAGCTCGCAAAGATTGAAGATCACTTTGTCATTAACATGGCACCGCAGTTCGTGGATGACAAGCTGATCGTCAGCCTTTCTGGCGGAGAGTTCGAGGTAAGGGGCCAGGTCTTTGCTTTGAACGCGGAGAACGGCCACATAATCTGGAGCTTCTCTACCACGAAGCCCGACAGCTTTGGCGGCCCAAACAACACCTCCTTCTTGAGGGGTGGCGCGGGTGTATGGAATACGCCCGCTGTCGATCGGGAATTAGGGCTCGTTTACATCAACACCGGAAACGCTGCTCCTGATATCCAGGGCGAGAACCGCCCCGGCGACAACCTGTATTCCGCCTCCATCGTCGCCCTGGACCTGCGCACAGGCCTTCCGGTGTGGTCTTTCCAAGAGGTGCATCACGACATCTGGGATTATGACAGCGCCCAGACGGTGGTGCTGTTCCCGCTCAAAAAGGATGGGAAACACTTCAAGGCGCTCGGCCACTGCAGCAAGAACGGGCAGTACTATATCCTCGACCGGCGGAATGGTCAGCCGATCTTCCCGGTGACCGAGGTGGCCGCGCCGTTCGGAGTGCCTAGCCCGCCGAGCAACGCAGCGTTCCAGAATGCGGCGGCGAAACAGCCTGTTTCCGCCGTCGAGCCACTGACCCCGCTCCGGTTCGACCAACTCACCCCTGCCGATAAGCCCGACACAGCGTTTATTACCCAAACTTTCCAAGGTTTGCTTGCCCCGGGTCAAACGCAGGTTTCGCTATCCCCGCAATATACTCCGCCCGATGAGACGCTGCGCCTGATCATGCCCGGTGACGACGGAGGATGTGAATGGAACCCCCCAGCTTTCAGCCCACGCACAAAATTCGTCTACTACGGCGCCAGGCACGAGCCGCACCTCTTCCAGACTAGGAAAGGGAATAACAGCGTCCTCCCCAATGGGCTCCATCTCGGTTCGAACTTCATCAACCGGGTTCCCGGTTCGAAGCCCTTTGGCCTGTTCGGGGCCACCGACACGCGGACAGGCAAAGTTATGTGGAAGATTCGCGTGCCTCAACCCGCGAAGTCAGGCCTGCTCGTTGCCGGTGATCTGGTGTTCTTCGGTGAGGGGAACGGGAGGCTCCATGCCGTCAACGCGAAGACAGGGCAGATCCTGTTTACGTTCGATGCCCCGGCCAGAGTTACCAACGCCGGTGGAGCGTCGGCCTCTCCGATAGCCTACGTTACGGAGGGCCGCGAGTTCATTGCCAACGCGTTCGGTGGAAATGTCCCGGATCGAAACAACTTCACCGGCAACTGCTCCGGCGTTGGGCGTGAGTGTGACAACCCCGTCGGCGATGCTATTATAGCTTTCGCGCTCCCGCATCGGCCGGAAGAGGACGAAGACAAAGATAGAGATAAGGAATGACCTCCAGCATTCAGCGGCGCGGGCTCAATCGCCCGCGCCGCTTGGGGGACGTAAGTACGATCAAGCGTGAGGTAGAGACAACTCAGGAGGTATTTCAAATGGAATGGATACAGCCAGATTTTGAAGAAATCTCGCTGGGCTGCGAGGTTACCTCGTACGCCGTAGCGGAACTGTAGCAAACCGTGTGTGGATCAAGATTCTGGGTTCTGCCGCGGGTGGGGGATTTCCGCAGTGGAACTGTGGGTGTGTCCTGTGTAGAGGCGTCCGAGAGAGGAAACTGAGCACAAGCGCCCGCACGCAGTGTCAGGTCGCCATCAGCAGCGGTGAAGACTGGTTTTTGCTCAACGCGTCCCCTGATTTGCGTGCGCAGATTGAGGGCACGGCGGAACTGCAGCCACGCGCAGCGAGGCAGAGCCCAATTGCGGGTGTCTTGGTCACCGGCGGCGATCTGGACCAAGTGCTCGGGCTCCTGCTTCTCCGCGAGCTACACCCGATTCGAATCTATGCTACCGCTTCCGTTCGGAGGCTGCTCAGGAACCATAACACGTTCTTCAAGATGCTCTCGCAGGAGCCCGGGCAAAGTCTCTGGACGGATATTACACCGGGCGTATCCTTCGCGTTGGCTTCACCGGCGGGGTCAAGTTCCGCTCTCGTGTGTCGGCCCATGGCGCTTCAAGGCGGCTTCCCAGCCTACGTGGGTGAGAGACGCGCTTCGACCCTGCTTGCCGGCCAAGCGGTGCTTGGACTCGTGATCGAATCCAACCACGGAGGTGGGCGGTTGGCCTATTTCCCTGTGGTTGCTGATCTAGACGCCAACTTGACCACGGTCCTGAATTCCTGCGATTTGCTGCTCTTCGACGGAACTTTTTGGACCGACGACGAGCTGATCCGAATTCAGGGTGCCGGCCGGACCGCTCGGCAAATGGGACATTTGCCGATCTCCGGCCCTGGCGGCAGTTTGGAGCGGCTGTCCCAATTGCAGCGCCCGCGCAAGATCTTCGTGCACATCAACAACACCAATCCCATTCTGGACCTGAACAGCCTGGAATGTCAGGAAGTGCGTAATGCAGGCTGGGAAGTGGCGGAGGATGGATGGGAGTTCAAGCTATAACCATGGAAGCAGGCTCGCGCCACCTGAGCGCGGAGGAGCTCTCGACCCGGCTGGAGAGTGTTGGAGCCGAGCGATATCACCACCGGCATCCCTTTCACCTGCTGATGCATGAAGGCCACCTCACGCGCGGCCAGTTACAGGCGTGGGCACTCAATCGCTACTACTATCAGAGCCGAATCCCCATTAAAGACGCGATCATTCTCTCGCGCAGCGAAGACGCGAATTTCCGGCGCGCGTGGCGAAAGCGCCTCGCCGATCAGGACGGAGATGGTGGGGCGGGCGGGCTGGAGTGTTGGTTGCAGCTCGCGGAAGCTACCGACTTGGAGCGGAAGCGCGTCTGCTCGTGTGGCGAGGTGCTACCTGGCGTGCGATACGCGGTTGACGCTTATCTTGCGCTCGTGGAGCGTGGAACTCTGCTGGAGGCAGTCGCCTCATCCTTGACTGAGATGTTCGCCAAGCATCTGATTGCGCTGCGTCTCGACGCGCTGCGGCGTCATTATCCCTGGCTCACGAATGGACTGGGCTATTTCGAGGCTCGGCTCTCCCAAGCCCCAGAGGATGCGCGGTTCGCTTTCGAATGGGTCTATGAGCACGCGCGCACTCGTGAAGAGCAGGAGCTGGCGGTACGGGCATTAACGCGTAAGTGCGAACTGCTGTGGGCCCAACTGGACGCGTTGTACTTTGCTTATGTGCAGCCCGGGTGGCCCCCGCCCGGCGCGTTTCGGCCGGAGGCATCATGACGACCTTACACAGCTTCTCGCAACCGCGGCTTGCGGCCGGGTGCCGGCTGCGCGAAATGGAGGGAGAACCCGCCACCCTCCTGTTCCCCGAAGGCATCCTGCGGTTGAAAGGTCCGGGTGCAGAAATTCTGCGGCGCTGCGACGGCCAGCGCACGTTTGCGGAGATCGTAGCGGAGATACAAGCGCAGTATCGGTCCGCGGATCCAAGACAGATCGAGCATGATATCGAGAGTTTTCTCGATCGCCTGCAGAAGCGGCGAGTGATTGATCTCTGATGTCCACGGCACCATTGGCGCTGATCGCGGAACTCACGCATCGATGCCCTCTTCGGTGCGTCTATTGTTCCAATCCCCTGGAACTCCGGGCGCGCTCCGAAGAGCTGTCGACCGAGACATGGGTGCGCGCGTTCGAAGAAGCGGCCCAACTGGGCACGTTGCACGTGCACCTGACCGGAGGCGAGCCGCTGGCGCGGGGTGACTTAACGCCATTGGTTTTGGCCGCGCGTTCCGCTGGGCTCTACACGAACCTGATCACCTCCGGGATTGGTTTGAATGAAAAAAGGCTGTCCTCGCTGGTCGAGGCTGGACTGGACCACATCCAGTTGAGCTTTCAGGACGCGGAAGAGAGCTCCGCAGATACAATTGCAGGTTGCTCCGCCCATGCGCAGAAGGTGGCCGTAGCGCAGCTCATCTCGGAAACCCGATTGGCGTTTACAGTCAACCTGGTTGTGCACCGGCGGAATCTGGACCGCTTGGAAGAAATCATCTCGTTCGCCGAAAGGTTACGCCCGCACCGCATCGAGATTGCCCACGTTCAGTATTACGGTTGGGCGCTAAGGAACCGCGAGGCCCTGCTGCCCACACTCGATCAAGTGCAAGAATCGGTCGCTGTCGTGGAACGCGCGAAAGAAAGGCTGAAAGGGATCAAGATCGACTTTGTGACGCCGGACTATTACGCAACATTCCCCAAGCCCTGCATGGGAGGTTGGGCCCGCCTGCTCATGGTTGTCGATCCTTCCGGCAAAGCCCTGCCGTGCCACGCCGCAGGCGTGATCCCCGGTCTGAAATTCGAAAACGTGAAGGAAAAGTCGCTGCGCTGGATTTGGGAAGAGTCTTCGTCATTCCGGCGATTCCGCGGAGAAGATTGGATGCCGGAGCCATGCCGCACCTGCGAGCGGCGCACCCAGGACTTCGGGGGCTGCCGTTGCCAGGCTTTCCTGGTCGCGGGCGATGCAGCCGCTACCGACCCCGTTTGCTCGCTTTCACCCCACCGGCACCTGATTGATGCGGTCCTGAAGAGGATCAACCTGAGTCCGCTTTCTGCAGACATCGGCAGCTCCGCCGAACCTGGCGCGGGGAACGTAAAAGCCCTTGATACCGATCTAGCCCTTCGACAGCGCTGGGCATATCGCACCAATCCCGCTGGTGTGAGGGAGCGTCCTGAACTATAGCTTGCCCTGAGACATCCGCTTGTTTCAGAGATGGTGGAATCGCAAAACGAGATGCATCGAGATGAGCTTCTGGAATTCGCGTAGGTTTGCTGGCTGGTCGTTAGTTTTCGCAGGGATTCTTGGTGTCGCATGGCTCGCGCGACCTGCCAGGGTCCCGGAAAATGTGGCATACGTAAGCGACGAAAAAGGCGGCATAACCGTTATCGATTTGAGGACGCTGGATATTCTCAAGCAGATCGACCTCAAGGGTGTCGAGCCCCGTGGGATTAGCCTCACAAGCGACGGACGCTATCTGGTAACGGCCAACAAGGACACGTCCGATGCTTCTGTGATTGATACAAGGAGCTTCCGGACAGTGCGTCGGATCCACATCGGAACCAATCCGGAGTTCCTCAAGCTGCATCCCAGCGGGAAGTGGTTGTTCACTTCCCATGAACCTGCTTCGGCGGGCGCGCCACCCAAGGAAGATGCGGAAAAGAAGGGAGTTTGGTCTCCGCCGTCTCGAATCGTAGCTCTTGATGTCCAGAACTGGTCAATCGCGAGAGCTTTCTCAGGTGGAACCGAGACGGAGGGGATTGAATTCTCGCGGGACGGAAAGATTCTCATCGTGACCAACGAGGCGGAAAACACAATTGCGGTTTACGAGGTTGAAACGGGAAAGCTTGTCCGGGAAATCGATGTCACACCCTACGGTCTTCGCCCTCGCGGAGTCAAAGTTTCCCGCAACGGAAACACGTATGCAGTCACGTTGGAAGCATCCAATAAGCTTCTCTTATTTGATCAAGATTTCGCCCTAATTCGGTCTATATCCACGCGCGCGGGTCCCTACGGAGTGGCCTACGATCGAGAGGGCCGGCGGCTCCTGGTGGCTGCGGCGAAGGCGCAGATGCTCCAGGTTTATGATGCTGACGCATTGCAACTCATGGCTGAAGTTCCAGTGGGCCAACGTTGCTGGCATTTTACTTTTACGCCGGATGATTCGAAGATCCTGCTCGCCTGTGGTCGGTCAAATGATGTGCACATCATCGACGCGAAGACTTACCGACCGATTCGCGTGCTCAAAGGACTTCAAATGCCCTGGGGCATCGTGACTTATCCCAGGGCTTACGGCAGCCTGGATCTGCCCTAACGTTGCGTAGAACATCGTAATACACATCCCTAGCGAGGGACAGTTCTCAAATGGTCCCACGCAGCACACCATTGGTGCAAAAACAGGCGAGAAGACTTTGGACAGTTCTCCTGTTCTGCGCTCTCCCCTTGCTGGCACAGCGCGGTAGGGGCGAATTGCGTCTGACAGTGACTGACCCCGCAGGTCTTGGAGTGGAAGCCTCTGTTGAGCTGGTCAGCCAGGCCAATCAGGTCCAGCAGGTTTTCCGCACAGACTGGGAAGGACACTACGCCGCAAGAGGTCTGCCCTTCGGCTTCTATCGATTGCAGGTGGATCGCCCTGGGTTCACTTCCTTCTCTGAACTCGTGGAAATTCGCTCGGAGGTTCCGCTTGAATACCGGGTCACCCTCGGCCTCGCCCCCATGGAAGCTACCGAAGTAGTCAGGGACTCCCCGACCCTGCTCGATCCCTACGGCACAGGAGCGGTGTACCACGTCGGATCGGAAAACCTGAGCCAACGGCGCACGTCCTCACCCGGCCGTGCAGTCCTGGAACTGGTGAATATGCAGCCGGGTTGGTTGCTGGAAGCCAACGGCGTTCTGCATCCTCGCGGATCCGAATATGACACACAGTACGTCATCGACGGCATGCCCATCGTCGATAATCGTTCTCCGATTTTCGCCCCCGGAATCGAGGTCGAAGAGCTTCAGTCGATGAAAGTCCTTACCGCAAACTATCCGGCCGAATACGGAAGAAAACTTGGTGGAGTCATCGAAGTGACCACCCCGCAGGACTCCAGGGCTGGATTCCACGGAAAAGCAATGTTCGAGGCTGGCACCTTTGCAACGCAAAACGCCTACCTCGCCGGCCGATATGTCACGGGGCGCTCTGCGGTTGGCTTCAGCGCAAGTGGAGGTCATACCGACCGATACCTCGATCCCCCGGTGGAAGAGAATTACACTAACAAGGCTTCCACCGCTGGAATCACAACGCATCTGGAACGGGACTTCAGCAACAAGGACCGTCTGCGTCTCTACATTCGCCGCCAGCGTAGCGCATTTCTGGTGCCCAACGAGCAACTACAGCAGGAGGCCGGACAACGCCAGGACCGTGATACCGAAGAGACGATGGGCCAAGTCTCCTATCAGCACATCTTCTCACCACATCTGCTTGGCGCCATCCGCGGCATGGTACGGGACCTGTCTGCCCAACTGCGGTCGAACCCTCTCTCGACGCCAATCCGCGCGGATCAGCAGCGCGGCCTCCGCGATGGCTATCTGAGCGGCAGCCTTTCCGCGCATTTCGGCGTTCATGAGCTGAAGGTTGGCGCGGAGACGATCCTGAGCTCGGTCCACGAACAGTTCGAATACAACATCACGGACATTCAATTCTTCGACCAGGATCTTCCACCGAGATTCCGCTTCACAGGGAAGAAAGGAGGCCAGGAGCATTCCCTGTATGCGCAGGATCTGATACGCGCCGGACGCTGGAGCTTCAGTGCCGGCCTGCGCTGGGACTCCTACCGCTTACTCGTGCAGGATAGCGCCTTCAGTCCACGTCTGGGCGCGGCTTGGTATTGGCCGTCCGCGGGACTGGTTCTCCGCGCCTCTTATGACCGCGCTTTTCAGGTTCCAGCGATTGAGAATCTTCTGCTGGCCAGCTCCCAGTCTGCGCAGCATTTGACAGCAGAGGCAACCGGGCTGCCGGTTCCTCCTTCGCGTGGCGATTTTTATCAGGCGGGCTTTTCGAAGAGCCTCTCGGGCCAATTGCGGCTGGATGCGAACTATTTCCGACGAAATACCCGCAATTTTGCCGATGATAACCTTCTGCTGAACACCGGCGTGAGTTTCCCGATTGCTTTCTCGCGAGCCAAGATCTACGGCTTTGAGACCAAGCTCGAAATGCCCCGCTGGGGACCCGTCTCCGGGCTCCTGAGCTACTCGAATCTGGTGGGGGCCGGCTTCCTTCCGATTACCGGAGGATTGTTTCTGGACAAGAAATCGGCGGATCTACTGCATTCCACTGACCACTTCGCTATCACACAAGACCAGCGCAATACAATTCGCGGACTGGTCCGCTATCAGCCGGCCTCGAAGCTGTGGATGTCATTCGGTGCCTGGTACGGGAGCGGTCTGCCGGTCGAACTGGAGGGTTCGGAGATCGCGCGGCTCCGGCAGCAATTCAGCTCAAGGATCCTTGATCAG
>QHYU01000027.1 GCA_003224235.1 Acidobacteriota bacterium | reverse complement strand
TGAGGTTGTCGAAGTAATTCCTTCGCACTTGATCGGGAATGATCATGACCGCAAAGAACGAAACGAGGGACGTGAAAACCAAGCTGTAGATGAAAATGACAAAGCCTGCCTTTTTAAGGTTACGCAGTTTCGGATGTTCGATTTCGCGGTACACTTGGGCGAGCGTCTCCTCACCACTCATTGCCAGGACCGAGTGGCCGAGGGCGATGAAGATCCCTACGAGTCCGACCGTGTACGGCAGGCGACTTCCTCTTAGCCATCCCAGGGCGTCAGGCGAAAATTGGAGATTTCGTGGCAAAGGCCAAGGCGGCAACTGTGCTCCGCGCACGGACACCGTGTAAACACACCAGCCAATCAGAAGTACGACCATGACTGTGGTCACGTACACGATACGGAGAGCTTTCTCGCTGCCTAGGGAAATACCCTTGATATTGATCCACCAAAAGTAGAGGGTAACGAGCACCGCAAAGACTGCTGCCGTCAAGTTTGCGGGAAGGACTAGGCTGAGATGCGCGTAGCGAAACAGGTCGTTCAGAAACCCTGCTAGATACTGCCCAGCCGAGACGCCACTGATGGGTCCGGTAAGGATGTAGTCAAACATCAGAGCTGAGACGGAGAATTTCGCCATGGTACTGCCCATGGCCTCTTTCACGACGCGGTAGACCCCGCCGCGCACGAACATGCTGCAGCTCTCAATGTAAATCGCGCGCACCGCATAAGAGAACAGCATGATGGCCAGGATGAACCAAGGCGCAGCCTTGCCGATCGCTTTCTCGGCGATGCCACCGGCGTAATAGGCGGACGAGGCTAGGTCGTTCAGGACAATTGCTGCGGCCCGCCAGAAGGAAATAAACGATAGCATTGCGGTTGTGGCAATCAGAACGCGGGGGAAGCTCGCTGGCGGAGCGTTCGCGGGTGATCCCTGGCTATGACCGGGGTGCATAGCGGGTGAGCTTCTTCGAGAAAAATACGCCACTTGAAATCAGGCGTCAACGCCGCGGGCTTTGCTGTCTTGAAGCACGCTAATTTCCGCCTGCTGGTTAAGCCTCCGACGACGGTTGACGAATCGGCTGCTGCGTTGAGCACAAAGGACGCCATCGGAAACGCATTCAGCCGGACTCTGATCGTCGCTCGGCCCTAACCAATTCTGTCCGCTTCGACGCGGTGACCGCCTTTCCCGCGCATTGACACCGCGGGAAGTTTCGGCAAGTTCACAGGATGCTGAGGAAGCCAGGCCAGGGGCTTGGGATTGCACTGCCGTGCAAGCTCACTTTGCGGCCCGTGTGTATGCTGGGGTACAGTGGTCGCCGTGCCCCAGCAATTCTTTTCGCCCATCTCAACCCGGTCATTCCGCGCCGAGGCTCCGGCGCAGAGTCGAAGAATTCCTATGAAGGCGTTCTGGGTAAGCGGCAGAAACTCACCAGAGGGCCTTGTTGCGTTAACCCTTGATTGCGGTCTTGGGGAATGGCCGAGGTCTTGGTGGTCGAGCTGCCGGGATGTTCATCCGGGCCGCGTTTCGTTTTTTGTGATGTCTTCGTCGCCGGTGCCGGCTGGCTCTCTTGCGACGGGCAGACACTCTCAATCGGCATGCCGGGCTTGTACTCGGTCTGCTGGGGGACGGGGCACCCCTTTTCCGGCAGCAACAAGCTGGGTCTGTCTTTTTCTTCTTTGTCCGCTTGTTGCTTCACTCCGGCAAGTTCCTTCTTCATTTCCTCGAAGGCAGAGCTCTGCTCGGCCAGTCGCTCCTTCGGCGGGAGAAACATGGTCTCGCGCTCAGCGTCGACCATGCGTTGATAGAACGGGGGGTGGTCATAGAACCAGCCGACCCCGTTAACGTAGCCTTCCTGGGTGGCCATCTTGTCGAAAAAGCGCACGAAACCGCTGGGATCGTAGCCCGTGTTCCAGGTGTACTGGATGCCGAGCTGGTCGGCCTCCAGTTCATATTCGCGGCTGACGCCCAGCAGCTTGAGGTTCAGCACCAGCCCTAGGCCGTAGAAGCCGTACTGCAAGGCGTAATACGTGCCGAGGCCGACGACGCCGCCCGTCAGGATCAGGGCGGCGAGTTCAGCACCCTGATAAAAGATTTGGGCGATAGTGGCCTTCTTCATGAGCTTGTGGGCATGGCGCGCCACATCGTGCGCAATCTCATGCCCGAGGACTCCGGCTAGCTCTGATTCGTCATCCACTTGCTCCAGCAGGCCCCGCTCGACGAACAGAAAACCGCCGGGAAGGGCGAAGGCGTTCACTTCCTTGGAATTGAGGACGGTCACATGCAGCGGGATGCGCAGGTCCGAATGCCTGGCCACCTTCAGAGCGAGTTCCGTGACATAGTCCACAACGACCTTATTCTCTACCGCGGGAGGTATCATCCCGTTCTCCCTCATGTGCCGAACCGCATCTTCGCCGGTCTTGATATCTTTTTCCTGGCCGGGCTCGATTTCGCGGAAGCCGATATCTTCAACGTCGCCCCAGCGCCGCTTGCGGTACGAGCCGTCGGCGAGTTCCCGGCGGATCTGCTGGTATTCCTCGGGCCATTTTTCGATCAGCTGGAGTTTGGCCTCCCGGTTGTCGTAGGCAATCGGAATTGCCTTCTGGGCCATCATCTCGGCCTGGCTTTTCGCAAGGCGAAGATTTTGGATGCGGCAGTGCAAGTCGTGCCGCCCGGAATCTTCCCCTCGATCGCTGATTTTCTTGAGCTGGGACTGCGCCTGTTTGAGCTGCGAATCGTAATCCGAGATGCGCTGCTTGTAATGCTTTACGCAGAGCTCGCGGCCTCTCTTGAGGGCCTCCCGCATCTCCGCGATCTCGGCCGCGGTGAAGAGGCGCTCGCGCGCCAGTTGAAACAGTTCGAGATAGCTTTTTTGCAAGTAGGCTTGAAGCTGACGCGACGCCGGTGGAGGCGGCGATGGCCGCTCATCTCGCTGGCTCCAGCACACGGGAGTCAAATTCAGAGCTACGCTGAGCAGGCAGGCCATTAGGGCTCGAGCAGAAAATCGCATGCGTTCCCCCCCTCCTACAACGATTTGTGGCAAATGTGTCTTCAACATGATTCTTACAAGCGAATTGCCTAAGCCAAGTTGCTGACCAAACGGCGCGCGGCCAGAGAAAGCATCAGGCGAGAAATGCCGCTGAACAGCATGCTGATCCCCACGAGTGTGCCGATCACCCACTCGCTGCTCGATGGCCACGTCTTCCAAATCATGATGGCCAGAATCAGCGTAATGATTCCGTCGAACAACAGCCAGCCTGAACCTGGCAGCGGCCGGAGTCGGAACGACAAAATAAATTCCAATACTCCTTCTACAGATAGATAGACCGCAAGCGCGAGCGTGAGCGACGCCAGGCCAACTAAGGGGTTCATCAATAAGTAGCCGCCGACGAAAATATAGACAACACCCAAAAGCAGCTCCCACATGAGTCCGCCGCTACTGCGGGTGTGCCAGGCAAATACCAGATGGGCTCCGCCACTGAAAATAAGGAGCCAAGCGACCAATAGATTGATGGCGATTCCGGCCGCCACTGGGATGGCGATGGCGAGACATCCTGCCAGAATCATCAGGATGCTGAGCGCAATCGACCACCCCAACGCTTTTTTCACGATGGTGGAAGCTGAAATTGATGTGGCATTCACGGGCACACCTCTAGAGGTTCTGGCATTTAACTCCCTGAGGCCGAGCTGGGGCTGTAGTTTTCCTGAACGAAAATCCTTGCGGTGACGGCTTTGCCGTTCGAGTCGCGGATCTCTAGCGTGTCGCCTGTCCGGGGATCAATCAGCTCGACGCGTATTTTCCTCGGCGGCCCAGATGTCGCCGCATTCGACGACAAATAGGTAATGACGTACCGCACGCGAAGATTTTCCATAATGTCGTCGTAAATCGCGGGGATCGCCACATCGGACTCAAGCACGTAGGCGCGTCCTCCCGAGACCTTCGCTAGCATCTCCAGCTGCTTCTCAGCAGTATTCCAGTCGATGCGCGCAAACGGAGCTGTAGCGCCGTATATTGCGGACTCCTGTTCCATGAGGCGACCCAGGCCGATCGTGTAAATCGGCGTCGCAGAGTCCTGAGCCGTTTGCAAGATTTGTTGGTAGTTCGCTTTGCTGAACGTATCGACACCACTCGAGATGACGATGATTGCCTTTCGCCCGCTGACCTCCCGCATTCGATTCAAAGTCTCAAGAAGAGCGTCATAAAAGTTCGCCTCGGAGAAGCCAGGGGTGGCAAGTTGGTCGAAGACCTTATCAAGGGCCTCATGACCCCGGTTGAAATCGGCAAGGGTTTCCAGCTTGGCGTCGTACTTGAGTATGGCAATCTTATCGTCGCGGCCGACGACGTCAAGCAATTGGCGGCCGGCTGGGGGAATCTTCATTCCAAGTAGTTTATTTAATTCGTGGTATCGCCCGCCGGACTCCATCAACAGGGCTACAGAAATAGGAGCGTGCTCGATTTCGACCGTGACGTTCTTCTGTCGCACTTCGTCCTCATACACCGCGAAATTCTCCCGTCGAATGTTCGGTAGGAAGTATCCATTCGGATCTTCGACCATAAGCTTGACGGTTACGGTGCGACTCGAAGGAGTGAACTTGATCTCTGACCGTTGCTTGCCCTGCTCCCCTTTGTAAAGCGGGCTCGCAGGCCTGTTGGGAACGGTAACTTGGGATGCTTGCCCAGATTGCTGAGTGGATGCCTTTGGTCCCTGCAGAGGTAGGCCTCCGCTCCAAGTGAGCGGGATGAGGAAGAGGATGAGCACCAACGAGCTAGCAAGACTCAGGCGTGTTGTGGTCTTCATAGCCTCCTGCTTTCAGTATTGAGCGAGCTCTATGGTCTTATCCGCTTGTCTTCTCCTAATGACATTTGAACTGTTCTGAGAAGGTCCGAGAAGGCCAAATGCCCTCAGGTTCTCCTCGAGCAATACGATGCGGTGATGCGTGTCATTCAACTCGGCCTTGGGCCGTCGGGGCTCTGCAGAGTGCTGGATGACTTGAGCCAGGCACCAATTCCGCCGGCCTGGCGCAGCATCCCTCCCGCCTCATCGGCAACCACTTCCAACGGCACCTTATAGCGCCGGACGAGCTCCGGGAGAACCGCCCGGATAGTTGTGAGGCGCCGTTCTCCGCCGCAGGCAGCGCATACGGAATCCGCGCCGCGATCGGTCCATCCGCACTTCGTGCATCGTCCCACTCGTTCCTCGAGCCCGCGCACCACCGCTACGCCGCGGAGCAAGCCCTGCTGCAAATGCCCGAGCGTCTCCTCTACTCCGAGCACCGCGTGCGGCCCGCTATCGAGCAGCCGGTCGACCAGGGCTCGCTGGTATTCGCGCTCCCAACGTTTCAGCTCGGGCTCGATGCGCGCGTGAAGTGCAGGCAGCGCCAAGTGTCCGAGATCCTCCTTGATCAGCACGGTGCGGCCATACATGCTTTTAGGCAGCTCAGCCCAGACCAGTTCCACCAACTCGGCGGGCCCGGCCAGAAAAACGGGGTTTAAGCTCTTGCGCTCGGCCCATTCGCGGATATGCTCGGCTTCTCTCGCGTAGAAGCGCACATATTGTGCTTCCACGCGATGTTCGAACGCATCGCGGTGTGAACCTCGTAGCTTTTCCACATCCGGCTGCGATGGCGGCATCAGGTCCTTCCTGCGCCACTCCGTAGTGTCTACCTTCACGGTCTCATCGTGCTCCTCCGCCATTTCGCCCATCCAATAACGTAAAAAGCGCGCGCCGAACCGATCTACAAGCACTAGGCCACAAGGTCGGTGCTCGTCCATCAGCCAGAGCAGTTGCGTAAGCGACGGCAGGCCCCAGTAGAGCTCATCTTCCACAGCAACTCGCAGCGCAAGGAATTGCCAAACTTGGGGCCCGGCAAAGATCACAACGCTGTGAGCGCGAGGCGGATTCTGCTCCAAGTATTCCTTGACGCGCTGGACCTGCTCGCGGAAAGATTTCCGCTCCTTTCCCGAGACGCCTTCCTCCAAGACTTTCGCTTGCGACTTGAGCCAACTGAGATAGTTGGGCGGAAGGCCCTGATTTCGTGGATGGGCCGGGTTGGTATCGAGGTATGCAGTCAGTGCGGGTGGCGGAATCTGAGGCAAGGATTGAATTAACTTAACGTCAAGCATGAGAAAGGCCCGGAATTTGTTTCGTCAGTTGCGGGCGCCGGGCACACGGGGAGCTGGCGCGCAGCTCCGCTTCCCGGCCGTTCGCACACTCATCGTCCAGTACATAGCAAGCCAAGGCAGTCGGCTTACTTTCGAAGCGCCCCGTCAACGCTCAGGCGGCCACCCCCGATTATCGCGAGCGCCAGCGCGGCACCGATCAGCAACAGGTTGTACTCGATGCCGTGGCCTTTATTCGGCACATTCGTCCAGTTCAGGAAGAAGCCGTTGGGCAAATGTACCAGAATCGCGGCCACGACCATTTGCGCTGCCGCCAGCAACGCTACCCAACGGGTGTAGACCCCGGCGAGCAGCGCGAGACCACCTAGGAACTCGACCAGGAACGCGGCGACAGCTAACGGAGCCGGAATGTGCAGGGTTTGCGTGAAGAAGCGCATCGTTCCATTCCAGCCGAAGCCGCCGAACCAGCCGAGCACCTTCTGCGCCCCGTGGGCGAAGAAGATCACCCCCAGCGGCAGCCGCAGCATGAGTGGAGCCCACTCCTGCTTGTCGGCAAGCAATCGATCAAGGATGTCGCCCTTCGCTGTGCTGGCGGCTCGCGCTTCGCCGCTTGCGGTTTCGATGTTCATCGGTTTGATCGCCATGCGAGTTCTCCCTCAGTTAGCAGTGCTTCACCGGAACGTCCGGTATACAAACTCTTGAGGATCAGGAACGCCCTCAGACACCATCGACCCGCAAGTCCGTCGAACCTGCGTTTGACAGAAACCTGCTACGCGGCGCGGCGCAGAATTTGTTGATGTACCTCCTCAGCAGTCCGGAACAAGAACGGGCTCTGCTGGATATGGCGCATATACCCGCGCAAGCTTGCGTAGAGAAAGCCGGGGAACTCTTTCGTCTTGACCCTGGTGATCTCCAGGGTGTTCACCTTTTCGGCCTCCGCTCTCGCTAGAAGCTTTCGAAGCGCTTTTGCCAGCGCGTGCTTGCGATCACGATCCAACGCGAGCGCGCCCGCTTGTATTTCGGGAGGAAGGAAGAAGAAGTACCAGCCCACGCTGTTGAGCTGTCGGTCAAGCTCTGCAGGGCGGACTTGGGAAACCAGCATCCATTCCCCGACAACGAGCGGGCCTTCGATTTTGACTGAGCCGGGCAGCGGCGCGTCCTTGCGCACTACAAGGTTTCCGCTGCGGAGACTTTCGATGACATCGGGAATCACCACCTGTGTCATCCCGGGTTCCACCTCCTTCTGCTTCTCGTGATCAGTAGGAAGGGGAAGAAGGTGCCTCCCCCACGGCGATTCACGCTGCAGTGGACGCAGCCTTGCCTTTCGGGAGTTCCCCGGCAACCTTAACGCCGATGGTCTTCGGCTTTGCTTCAGCTCGCTTCGGTATCTGGATCATTAGCACGCCGTTAGCGTAGCTAGCGTCAATGTGCTCGGGATCCACATAGCTCGGAAGCCTGAAAGACCGTGAGAAGGCGCCATAGCTGCGCTCCATCACACGGTAGTTCTTGCCTTTCTCGTCCCTTTCAAAGTTGCGTTCCCCACTCACGACCAAAACATCGCCGAAGACTTCCACCTTGAGGTCCTTTTCGTTCAGCCCGGGGATCTCCATCGTCAGCGTCAGGCTGTCGTTGTCTTCGCAGATGTCCACCGGAGGACCAAAACCCCAGATTCCCTGGAATTCGGAATGCGACCTCCGGTCAGGGATGAGGCGCATACGACGCCGGCGAAGAGCACCAAGAAGCTCCCTGAAGCGTTCCCAGCGCAGTGGCGACTTCATATCTACCACCTCCTTTCAAAGCAGGTCAGGCGATAACTCTCCGTTCATCTGGTTGCTGTGCGCAGCATGCCAGCCGGCGTAGCTATCGCCTTCAGCCAGTCGGGTAGCCGCTGGGCGTCTTTGGGTCACTGCTACTTCGAAGCCTTGTCCAGCACGTATCTCAGGTGACTGAGACGCAAAGAATCAGCTTGGTGATGCCACGCCTACGGAGCTGCAGGCCAGGTCGTTGGTCTCTGGCCCGCAGACTCCCGCTCGCAGGCTTCGCGGACGGTATTGCCCCCTATACAACAATCGTGATCCGGTTGTCCACCGAGGTGACCCCCGGCGCCGACCACGCCGCCCGCTCCGCCTCTTCCTTCTCCGCCCAGGAGCGCACCGTCCCCTTCAGGATGACCTTGCTCCCCTCTACCTCGACCGCGATCCGCCGCGCGTCAGTCTCCGCGCTGCGCACCAGGGCCTGCTCGATCTTCTGCTTGAGTTCCGACGGCGTCAGGCGAGGCTTGACGGTGATCAAGTTGCTCACTCCCTTGACACCTGCCAGGCGGCGGACGACCCGCTCGGCGTCCTGTTTCTGAAACTGCCACTCGACCTCGCCCTTGAGCGTGATCCAGCCCTTGGAGACCGTGACTTGGATCTTGTCCACGGGCACCAGAGCATCCCATTCCAGAGCCCGAACGGCGGCCGCGGCGATGTCAGCGTCGGTGCGCTCGGCGGAGATGGGCAACCGGACTTCGATGTCATTGGCCACGGCCAGCACCCCGCGGACGCGGTGGGCGGCCTCCTCAGCAGCCCAGCGCTTGGTGTAGGAGTCAACCCAGCCCATGAGGGTGACGATGCCGTCTTTGACGGCGACGCCGATCTCGTTGGGCTGGAGGCGGGCGTCCCACTTCAGCTCAGCCAGCACATCTTTCTGGATTTGCTCGTCGCTTCGGGCTACGGCTGCGGTTGCTGTACTCATTCTTGCCTCCTTTTAGGCTTAGCCTTTGTCATTCGCTAGGCGCCAGCAGCTTTGGCTTTTGGCAAACTCTTGATTTCAATTCGCTTCGGAAGAGCCGTGGCGCTGAGGGGTGCCACGATTTCCAGCACGCCGTTGTTGTACTCGGCGGTGAGCTTTTCAGTGTCTACACCCTCCGGCAGTATCACGGTCCGCTCGAAGCGCCCATAGGAGAACTCCTTGTTCAGATAATCCACATCCTTTTTCTCCTCGGTGCTCTTGTGCTCGCCGCTAAGCGTCAGGTAGTTGCCTTGAAGATTGAGCTGAACCTCGTTGGGGTCCACGCCTGGTAGAGCAATGCGCAAGTGATATTTTTTCTCCTTGCTATCCACCCAGGCCTCGATCGGGGGTGCCGAACCGAGCATCCCGGTCGGACGTTCAGCCCCCGTCATGAACCGGTTGAATATGTCGTCAAAATCACGCCTGAAATCGAACAGCTCTTCGAAAGGGTTTTCCCTTCTTGCGAGATATGCCATTTGGTCTCCTCCGTCATGATGTTCTCTTGATGCCATTTGAAATTCCGCTATTCCTGATCCACATCTGCGCGCAACTCGCCCTCCTCGCTGCTTGCGTTTACGGTCCTGGGGCCGCGACCTCAAGCCGAGCCCCAATTGCAGTCGACCGCGACCGGAACATCCCTTTCAGGCGAGGAACCGGCTGGCCGACACGCCTCTGGCGGTAAGTAGACTCGCCAGTTGCCGACGCGCACGCAATGTCCGCGACTTAATCGCGCTAATCCCGACGCTCGCCGCTTTTGCTGCTTCCAGGTCGGAGAGATTTTCCATAGCACGAAGCTGAAAAGCCAAGCGAAGGTCAGGCGAGAGCTGACTCATCTTCTTCTCCACCCATTCCCTCCTCTCGACAAGAGCGTAGGCTTGCTCCGGATCAGGGCGGGCGTCAACTGCCCATGCAGGCCACGGCTGCGCGTCGTTGCCAACGATCTCGTCAAGAGATATCTGGGGGAGCGCGGGCAGTCTGCGGCGATTCATGAGCGCCGCATTGAGGACGACGCGCGTGAGCCATGTCGAGAACCGCGATCTGCCCTCGAAAGACCGCAGATTCACGTAAGCGGACAGCAGACCGTCTTGCAACGCGTCCTCCGCGTCTTCTTTATTGCGGAGCAGCGAAAAGGCCGTGCGGTACAGCTTTGCCCTATCGCGGGCGAAGAGCGTCGTCAGCGCGTTGGAATCTCCTACCAGGGCGTGCTGGACGGTTTCCCTCTCCTCGCCGCTTGGCAGTGGTTTTGCTTCATCCACGACACTCGCTGCTCCGTGAATGGACAGGGCCGAACTCTTCCGTCTTCGCTGAGTGACCGTTGGAGGGCTTAACCGGGATGTTCGTAAAACGCCCATGCGGCTCCCGCAGGTCTATGGTGTTCCTCCCCAAACCCGGAAGAATTCTTGCCTTACTTCCTGCCTAGCCACTGTTTTCGGCACTGCGGGTGCTTTCAGCTTTATTCAACCATCGTTCACGAGCACCTTTCATTCCAATCTGAGACCTGCCTTGATCGCCTTGAGTATCTTCGTTTCAATGAATCGATTAGCCCCGGCAGCGCCGGTTGGCAGCCAGTCTATGAGTGGATCAAGACAGAGATATGATGTCAGTATTTCGACACTATTCCGACAGCACCCGGGTTTCCTTCGGCGTCGCGCGCCTCGGCGCTCCAAACGGTGCA
>QHYU01000146.1:39606-41066 GCA_003224235.1 Acidobacteriota bacterium | reverse complement strand
GCTTTGTCGAGTTTTCCGAGCACCAGGTAAGCCCGACCGAGGTTGTTCCAGGCGTATCTGTGTTTAGGATCCTTGGCGACTGCTTTTTCGAAAAACTCGACGGCCGCCGGATAGTTGTGGTTCTTGAAGGTCTCCAAGCCCTGATCATGCAATTCTTCCGCGCTGGCTTCGGCGGGTGGTTCCACCGCGGAGACAACGCTGTTCTCCACGAGGATCTTTTGGGCTTGGTCTGCCAGCACGGCGCGGCGGAAGGCGGCATAGTCGTGCCTGCGGGCGCCGAGGATTTCACTCTTGCGCATCAGGAGACGCCACTCGGCCGTCAAGGTGTGGCCATCGACGCGGTAGGTAGAGCTGTAATCAGCGTAGTCGCGCTCGATATGAACGGGTATCGGTGCCCGGAGTGCTACCAACTCTGGTACCGTGAGCTTGAGCCGCTGCACTTTCTCGATCGGAGGCCCAAACTGCAACGTGGCGTCGTCGGAGCTGCCTTCCCCGCCGATGTCGGGGGGTTCGAGACCGATCGCGGGCAGGTCAAGCTGCGACTGCTTCTTGGACCTATTTAGATAACCGGACAGAGAGAGGCGACCTTCGGCCCGGAACGGCTCCTTGGTGTTCGCAGGGTCGCTGACCTTGAAGTCACTGACTGCTGCCCTGCCATAATTTCCACGTTGCTCTGCGATGGCCTTGATCATCTCCGTCCATTGTTGCGGTGTCGAACGCCGGAAGCCTGCACGGAGTTCCAGCTCGGCGTCGCTACGCGTCTCGAAAACCACATGCGCGTCGAGTTTTCCGAGCGCGTCCACTTGCCCTTCCACGTCGAGCGTCTGCACGGCCGGGAACGGGAGGTGTTCTGGTGTCTGCTCGAGCGAAGCGTTACCGTCCTGCGAAATCACCAACGCCATTTTCTTGCGCAGGCTTGGCAGCAGCACACGAAAGGGCGCTACCTCAGTTGTAGTGTCGAGCCAAAGCATTGCGTCGCGCAGGGGCACCAAGTTAATTACGTGGTTGAATTGCGCTGGTGAGGGGACGTCCGGGTCGATCTTGCGGGTGGAATTGATCAGCACGGGATAGCCGTGAAGACCTACTGCCTCGAGCAGGCCATTGAGAAGCACGGCCTTATCCTTGCAGTCTCCGTACTTGTTAGCAAGAACTTCGGTGGCCGAGTGCGGTTGGTATCGGCCGATGCCAAAAGACAGGCTGACGTAGCGGAGGTTCATTGAAACGTAGTCGTAGAGCGCTTCGACTTTGCCGATGTCCGTGGTCTTACCGCGGACCAATTCTGCAGCTTTGGCACGAAGCTCTAGTGTGAGAACACGGTGTTCGCGCTCGAGAGCGGCGTACCACCTTCCCACTTCCTGCCAACTCAAGAAGGAGGTCAATTGAACCGCGGGTGGGGGCGGCTCGCTTTCTATTCTCTGGGCGGCTCCTTCCTTCTGACGGACTTTGTAAGATGACCTCCA
>QHYU01000146.1:0-39487 GCA_003224235.1 Acidobacteriota bacterium | reverse complement strand
TGGGGCAAACGTTTGAGTAGAAAAGGCGTATTCAAGAACGTCCCCCGGGGAAAGGCCCGGCACGGTGATGTGCTTCTGCCTGAGATCGGTATAGATCGGAGCTACCTGGGTGATCGGCGACGTCAAGTCCTGCACCGCATCCGACCCGACGCTGATTACGCTTTCATGTCTCCTATGCACGCGTACGAACTTGATCTCGGGACGGTCGTTCGCTGCGTTATAACCGAAGATGAGCTGGCCGAATGCCCGGATACCGATCTCGTTCTGCACGCGGATGCGCGAGTAAGTTTCCTGCTGCCCCGTGCCGTCGTTCTCCAGCCGCACGTGTACGCGGATCTGCTCAAAGACGTAGGGTTCCTCGGCGTAGTCATTAGATTTCTGTGCGGGCGCCTCGCTTTCTTGTGCCGGTGCGAGCAGAGCAAGAGAAGTAAGGAAGAAAACTGGGAATGAAATCTTCCGGAGAAGACCGCTTTGGCCGCTCACCACTTTTCTATTCCGCCAGGGCAACATGGGAGGTCCGTCCTCCAAGGGGACCGCGGGCAGGGCCCCCTTGTAGGGCCCCCTTTCCACTATTCTATAGCACGGCAGATAGACAGGAGAAGAGTTTCAACCTCGATCCGGTGCAGTCCAGTCCGCTTCTGATTTGTGCTCGACGGTTTTAAAGCCCCTAACTAGAGCACGCAGAGAGACGCGATGTCGGGGTACTCTCCTGCAGCGAATTGCTCCCCCTGCCCCGTGGACGGAAACCGACTCGCCCGATCCATGGGGTTTCGGCAAGGCGTAAATTGCGGCACCGCACACCTGGAATCAGTGACTTGCGGCCAGGATAGCGGACGCCATTTTGGCACGCATCCGGCGTTTCAATTTGAGTGACGTACCTACACCATGACTCCTCCGGTCGTTTCCGCCCTGGTTGCCTTAGCGGCCGAGTTCTTGGCCCAAATTCTAAAGGAAGGGTTGCAAAGGAGAAAACCGGAAAACATGAGTTTTTCTTCAAGTGCCCGGCGACCTACAAACAAAGCTCACCCCCGACCAACAGGTGTCGGTTAGGGACCCACACCTCTGTTAACGCCTGTGCGATAATCTGAAAAGTATGCCGCCGTCGTTCTTGGGAGGGGTGCAGGTTGGCTCGAACGCCGTAGCCCGTCTAAGGCCGAATGTGAGACCTGTGGCGAAGCTCCTCTTTGCCCGGCACATCCAGAGCCTCTTACGCAAGTTTGCGTCTCCTCAAAGCTCCTCTTGGGGGGACGGCGAGTTCACGCTCGTTTTCCTGGCAGATCGGGACACACGAGGTGCGGGGGTCCCTGTTTTTCTCGGCTGGAAGATGTTGAAAAACGACTCCATAAACGAAGTATGGGCTGCCGGGGGTACTGACGGAAGTTTGAGCCAACCTCAAACCAAACGCGTTCCAACCCACGATGAACGGGCCAGTCTCTTACGCAAGCTGGAAGAAGTGGTTAGAACTTCGGAAAGATCGGCAAATGCGGGAACGATATGGAAGTTCGATGTCGCTTACAGATTGGAGGGTTCGCAAATATTGTACCCGCATAGACCCATCGAGTGTGATGGCGGATATATCGTAACTTTGCCACGGGAACCAGACGCCGAAACGAAGGGCTGGGGGCATAACCCTGGCGTCGGCGTCTTGTTGAGCGTAGAGGCGACGGATGACCAAGACGCTATCGCCGCCGGGTGGGAAGCGCAATTCGAGCTAGTTCTTTTTTGGACATTCCTCTCGTCCTCGTACTGTCGGGCGATGAAAAATCTCTTCTCAGTCAAGTCAAACTGGCCAAATTCAAAGCGACAACTCGCCGCCCTGCGCTTACCGGAAGACCAAGCTAAAGCCTTCCAGTGGTATTCAAGCCGGGCTGCCGTCGCGGTGCTCCCTCTAAGGTGAGGCGAACTTGGAAGGTAATCAAGAACGGAACGATAAAGTCCGCCTTCTGACCGCGCTGGCTGCATACCGCACAGCTCTCGAAATCCAATCTCGTACCTACCACACCCAGTCATTGGCAGTCGTGGCATATATGGCAGCGCTTGAAGCGATTCTACCGCAGCCGAGACGCTGCCATGGGCAGGTAGTGTGTGATATCTGCGGCGACGTACCCAGAGGGCATAATGCGGAGAGCCACCTATCTGCCATCCTCGGGGGCGTTCGTGGAGTACTGAGAAAGACTGAGTTCCAAAAAGCGGAAAAACTCCTGAGGTATGCTTATGGGTCATATAGATCCGCTTATGTTCACTCTGCGCGAACACCGTTACAGGAGCACAGAGGGAGCCGCTCGCCAATGGATTTGTATGACTCCGAGCTATTCTGGGGAGGGTACCAGGAGTTCGATCTCCTGTATAAGCTGGACGAATTAACGCACCGTGTCATTAAACATAAGATGACGGAAACTGGTTAGCTCCCACGGCACGCCGCACTGATAGCAGGCATTCGCGCACTGTGCTCGCTCCAATGCCACCTGCCAAGAGGGGCACCTGCAGACCGGCCCCAAGTCACTGACTTTCCGCAGAAGGCGTCTGCAATTTGCAATTTACGCCTTGCCGAAACCACATGATTTTGGAGCGAGCCATTTCGTTGCAAGTGAGGTATAGGGCAGACAGCAGAGACCGAAAACTGTTTCCGCCGCGAGAAACATTCTTGTGTATCGCGTGTCTAACTACAATGGGACGCACTTCCGAGGTGGAACTGTGTGCGCTCTGCCAGCCAGGGCTCTTGCCTCTGCCGTCAGGATCGTCTTTCTCTGGGCGCTATTCGCTCAGACACTGCTCGGGGCTAACGCTTCTGACTTGCTCGTGGCCAAGCTTGACTGTCCCGATCGCGTGAATGACGTGGCCTTTTCTCTTGATGGGAAACTGATCGCGGCGGGATACGGTTGGAATACGCAGGGAGGAGTGAAGGTTTGGGACGTTGCAAGTCGAACGGTTGTAGCCGCGTTGGCTAGAGGGAAGGGGGAACACGAAAAGCGCGTGGCTTTTTCTCCAGACGGAAAATTGTTCGCCGGAGCAAACTTCGACGGCGACGTAACACTTTGGGCGGTCGGCTCCTGGCGCCGACTGAAAACAGTCATTTTTCGCGGCGGCTCTCCCACCTCCTTGAGCTTTTCGCCTGACGGCACCAAACTGGCATTCTCTTCTGACTTTGCTGTAATCCTTTACGACCTGAAATCGGCTCGCGCAAACAAAATTGCTGCTCGGACACACCTATCCGATTACTTCAGTGGAGCCTCGTTTTCTCCGGATGGAAAGTCTTTAGCGGTTGGCATGCGAGGTGCAATCCAGTTTTGAAACATCGCAACCCTGAAGCCAGCGAAGCACCTGCGGACAAAGGCAACAGACTTCTTTTGCCATTTTTCTCCGCAGGGCAAGTATCTCATTGCCGGGGGTGGAGCGATCTTTAGGCAAGAGGTCCATCGTGGTCTGGGATATAGAAGATGCAAAACCGGTGAGCGAAGTTTCCCAGTTTCGCAGCGGTCTGTTTGCTCTGGCGATAGCGCACTCGGGGAAGCTGTTCGCTCTGGGCGGCGGAAGCTATGGCCCCGGCGGAGACCTCAGCGTTTGGAGTCTGAGTGAGGCTCAGGAAGTGGCCTTCGTTTCGTTCGGGCAGTTCCCGATCGAGGGCCTCGCCTTCTCACCGGACGACACTCTTTTGACCGCAGCCAGCCAAGATGGATTTGTCCTTCTTTATGCCGTAAACCTTCTCCGGGGGCCGCAACATACGAAACAAAGCCAACCCCTGTGTGGAGAGATCTTGGCGGAAGCGAACCAGGTTTTCGTCGTCCCCCTGTCGAAGGTCCCCACCCCGATGAGCCGAGACTTTCATTACGCATGGAAGCTCGAACTGATTGACCCGCGCTCATTGGCCAAGCTTGCTGGTTTACCGGTTCTGCTGGCCGACTGGGAGATTGAGAGTAATGCCGCAACTGACCGCGCCAGAGTCAGCAAGTTTTATGCACTGCTTTCTCCCTCAGCTTCCTTCGGCTCACTCCGAAACTATGTGGTGTTCGGAGACATCCAGAACCCGGGGTGGAACGAGGGGTTCATCGCTAAGATCTATGGAGACGACTCTTTCGTCGCCACCAACAATTCCGGAACTTGCTTGGCACACGGATCGCTCAACCAGTTGCAAGCGGGGCAGAATCTTGAAGCCATCAAAGCGCGGCTGCTCGCCGAGGGTTTCATGTCTATTCCCAAAGAGCCCACGACACGTGGCCTCGATCACTACCGTACACGCTTTATTGAGCTTTCTCTCGATGGCGTTCGCCACTTGCGAACCGACGCTGAGGTAGTCGACTTCGGCAGAAAGCATCCCACAAAGAAAGAAGAAGACTTTAGAGGGATCTTCCGGCAAGAGGAGCCTTTCATCTCTTCCATCCTTCGCGCGGGGAGGAACTACCGTCCAACTGAACTATTGGGTCTTCTGGCGAGACCATGGAGAGGTCTTGCTCAAGCCAGCGGTAGGATGTCGTTGGCGCAGCCAAGTTGTGTGGAAACGATTGGTCGGAAGCTGCGGTGTCGGCTCCGCGGCAGAAGGTAGCTTGGCGGGCTGCTCGCCCTTTTCCGGGTAGCACGGACTTCTGCAAATTGCTCGATTATTGGCTGCACAAAACGAAATTGCCTTTCCAGCGGCGCAAAAACTTGGGTCCGATTCGGGTCCGATAAGCGCCGAATACCGTACAAAACCGTGCTACAAGGTGCAGGACCGAGCAAGAAGAATCATCAACATAGCATTCTGGCGCTGGTCTCCGGAACCACAGGTCGGAGGTTCCCGCTGCTCTCCGTCGCACCATTCCCTTCTAGTGATCATGGTCGGCTTGCCATCCGTGCCGTGATCCTTCGAATCCGAAGGCCGACACTACCCACTCCATACTGCTGCCTTTTGCTGCCTCGCGGGTTTCGCAAGTCCTTGGAAGAAAATGAGAAGGCTGGTAGGGGCGGTGGGGATCGAACGCACGAACTTCTCTCTGAATCCCCTCGTGTTGAACGCCGCAGTTTCGCCGACAGTGGTGTGGAGGAAGACCAGGAGTCCGAGATAGCCCCTCGAAAAGAATGGTCGTGGCAAGTGGATTTGAACCACCGACCTCGTGGTCCCGAATTAGATTCGCGTTACTCAAATTTCGGGGGCTGGCAGGGCTCCGGGAAGACACAGGGCGCCTATGCGGCACTGCGGCGCTGGGCAAGCCATGCTGCCGAGGAAGGCTCAACTGGCGGCTGATTCTCAAGGAACTGGTCAAGCTCATCGCGAAGAATGATTACAAACTTGCCGCAACGCCTGGCTTTGAGGCGGCCTTCCCAGATAGCTTGACGGATGAACCAAGTACTGACGCCTGCGTATCTTGCGGCTTGCGTGATGCGTAGACCACGAGGCGATAGTAGCGATTCGGAAATTGTCGATATTGGCTGCACGGGTTGTTGAATAGTGTCCATCGTCGCGGGTCTTCATGATTGTCTCAATCAATCTCGCTATTGTAAATATTATAGTGATGGAGTACGCTACTTACCTGTAAGGCGGATAAGAGCAGGTCGGGATGACGCTACAACAATCACAGCCACAGGTGGATGAGACCAAGCGCCGCAAGGCGGAGGCCGCGTTGCGCCAGGTAGAGTCCCTCATGCAGGAGATTCGCCGGCGAGAAGAGAGTTTGCATCCGTCAGGTCCGGGGCAGGAACATCGCGTTTGGACGGGTATCGTTCGGTATGTGAATGCTGATTTATCCATCGATGCTAAGGCCTACCCAAATCTGTTAACAGTTCTTTATGAACTGACGCCCGGCCCCGAACTGACGGAGTTTAGGCTGTCAGAGCTGGGAAAGAATGATGACTTCTTCTATCTCTCGGAGCTAAGTGGTGCGCGAAAGCGGGATCTGATCTCGCTGGCTTCTCATTATCAGAAGGCCTTAAAGAACCTGCTGTTGTGGTTGTGCCAGCCGAAATCGCATCCTGAAATACGACTCGAGGCTCTCAAATTCTTGGAAGTTAACGCGCACGGGGAAGACTGGCGCATCGACTACAACGAAGATCCTATCGCAAGCCTCGGTGACTTCGACGAAGACAAGGGCCCTTTTCTTTACTTTGTCAAAGAGGTCAGGTTCGCGTCGATCATGACCCCCGTCTGCAAGTTTATTTTCAAATATGTTGATGACCCGCCCAAGCGTTTGCCGATCCGAATATGCAAGAGGCTCGGCTGCGATAAGCTCATGTTGCCGGAGAGAATCGGGCGAAAAGAGTACTGTTCGCCCAAATGTTGTGCTCTGGACCATAGACCGGCGCACAAGGAAAATAAAGACTACATGTGGCTGTATCGCCTGAGCAAAATCAAATCTGGTGGGACGCTCCGCAGGAGATTGAAAGGAGATCCGGATGCTATGAAACGCTTGCGCCAGATAGAAACCCGTTGGAAGGACGAACCGAAGTTCACGGAAAAGACTAAGGAAATCCGGGCGCGAGTGCGGATATGATTGCTAGTCGGCCCAAATCCTTTCGAAGATTCTTGCTACATTTGCTACCATTTTGTGCTGATTTGATGATGTTCACCCTGCGGGCAAAGATAGGGTTCACAGAGGTTTACAGGTGCTCAACTTAAATAGTTTCAAGAAGTTAAAGGGTGGTACCGAAGCAAACGCCAGCAAACGCAAACATCGCTTAAACAGCATAGGTTCGAATCCCACCCTCTCCGCCACTCGTCTTCGCTTGCTTCCGTTGAGTTGACAACTGCCTCTTTTCGGACGGGCCGCGCCAAGACATTGCCTTGGACACGCTTGTGGCCTCACGCTGTGGCGCGTAGGATTTTCCCAGACTCCCTACCGGAGATAGCACCAGTGCTCGGACCGAATCTGCTCATAATGGGAAAGCCCGGCGTGGGCAAGACGACGCTCCTGGAGCGGGTGGTGGAACAACTGCATGGCTCGCTCCGCCTCGCTGGCTTCACCACAACGGAAGTGCGCGACTCGGCCGGGCAGCGCGTGGGATTTGATATCGTCACCGTTGAAGGAAAGCGGGAGGAACTTGCCCGCGTGGGATTCCGGAGCCGGGCCCGCGTGGGGCGCTACGGTGTCAACCTGGAGGCTTTCGAGCGCTTGGCCCTGCCGGAATTGGCCCGCCGCGACGTGGATCTCATCGTCGTAGATGAAATCGGTAAAATGGAATGCTCTTCAGGACGCTTCCGCCGTGCCGTGGAGGACGTGCTGGACTCCCCGGTTAGTGCGCTGGCTACGCTGGGAATGGGTCGCCTGCCGTTTTTTCAGGCCATGCGAGATCGGCCGGACATTGAACTGGTGACTCTGACAGAGCGCAATCGCGGCGCCTTGGTAGCAGAACTCTCTGCCCGCTTACAGAGACTTAAATAGTAGAGAGAGACTCGCCGAACGTTTCGGCAAGTCGAGTTATGCACGATTCGGTCATATTGCCGGCACAAAATTGATGTGTCCGATGCCTCCCTCGATGTTCAGCCGCAAAGTCACCGCGGACCTGCCATACACCTCGTTGATGTAGGCGTCTCCTTCCCGCTCGAGGCCCCTCGCGTTGATCGCACCTATACCGCCGGCGGCATGAACCCACACACCTACGTTCCTAGGCAGCCGAATAGCTGCATTCCCCACGCCACCCTGAATCTTGGCATCGAGATCCTTCTTCCGGTCCCCGGTGAGATCCGCTGTGAGTTGGCCAACCCCCATCTGAATGTCGAGCCGTGTCAGGGAAAGGCCCCTAAGCCGGAGATCGCTTTGGCCCGCGCCCACCTCGACCTTGAGTTCCATGGGCACGTCGTTGTTTAAACGAAGATCCCAGTTGTTATGTGTTTGGACCCACGTGGATACCTGCGTCAGGCTGCGCTACGGTGAGCCGGCCCTGATTGCCAGTCACGTCGTACGCCACGCTGGGTTTCTCGCCGGCGCCGGTATAGTAAAAATCAGCCTCCAGCAGCTTATTCGCCCCACCCGCTACCCTCAGTTCACCGGCAAGCATTTTTATTAGAACGCTGACCGAATCCGCGCCCCGGCGTTCCACGGATTCGGCCTGGTGGAGTTCATGCCGAGTGCCGACCCCGCGGCTGAGAGCGACGCCGAAGAGGAGAAGAAGGATGAGCACAGCAATGGCCCCGCCGGTGAGCCCAGTGGTCCCTGCGGCCTCTGGACGACCACGCAGCCTGAAGTGGTCCCGCAGTTTTACCAACCCCAAGAAGATGAGCAGCAGCGGCCAGTAGCGAGACACAAGGGGCCAAGGATTCCACTCCGGCCGGAAGTTGGCATAGAGAAACAGCGCGCCGAAAGCAATTAACAGGAGCGCGCCGACGATTGGGCCGCGACGATACACCGTATCTTTGGACACCACCTAACCTCCGCTATGCGAGGGCCGACGCTCTAACCTCCGCTATGCGAGGGCCGACGCTTGGACAGTGAGCGCTTTCTTATTCCGTGAAGACGTGGGCCATAGCGCGCAAATAGGCTCACCGCTCCGACTTGGCGAAAAACCCCATCGCCTCCGGCAGCGGCAGCGCTCCCTGCTCGTGGTATAGATACTGCGCGGCGCGCAAGGACTGGATCTTCGCTTGAAACAGGCTCGCAAGGAGGTCATAACGCACCAGCACATTGCCGAGCCAGTACGGCCGGTTCTCTTTGGCCCAAAGCTCGGCATATGCGACGCGCAGGCGCGTGATGGAGTCGCGCAGGTCTTCCAATCGCCCGTTGATGCCGGTGATCTCCCACAGGTCGCGACCCACACGTGCCCGGTCGGTCCGATTCTCGTACGCATCGCGGTAGAACCGGCTGCACTCACTGGCGAACTGGATTTTTATCCCCAGCGCATCGAGGCGCATAGCAGCGAAAATCAACCCATCCAGCGTGCCAGCGTGCGCGTGTGCTTTGGCGCGATTCTGATAGAGCGAGGCAAGCGCATGCTCGGCTGCGAGCCGCAGCTCGTGCGCCACAGGCAACGCCTTTTCCGTGAAGCGCGCGCCCGCTTCGGTGAATGGATCCATCCAGAAGGCGTCATCGAAGGCGCCGCCGAGGCCCTGGCCTGCCAGCAACGCATGTGCCCGCGTGAGGTTGGCGAGTGCCTCGCGGAACGTGGCATCCTCGTTGCGGTAGAACGCCCAATCATACTTGGCCTGAAACGCTTCGATCGAAGACTCCCCCGCCTGCCACGAACACGCTGCGCCGAACACCAGGGCCGGCCAGGTCATCGCAAATAGCGACTCGCCGTCGTCGTCCCAGGTGGTGTTCAGCACTCCGAGCGCGCCGAATTTCTGACCGTCGCGGCTCAAGTTCCGAATATTCATCAAGGCCGCGTCGAGATCGGGGAAGATTCGGTTCCAGTTGCTCGCCCCGGGCGCGACAATCATCTCCAGGCCCGCGCTCTTGAACGGGCTGAGCAATGCGTCGAAGTTCGGTCTGGGGTCGTAGGCCCACGGCACCGCGATCATCTCCTTCGGCAGCGTGGCAAGCAGCTCTGGGTAGCGAACGGCGATGTCGCCCCAGAACAGCAGTTGTTTGTGATAGGGCTTCAGGATCTCCGCGACGCGCCTGAGGTGCTCCAGGTACAAACGCCCCAAGCCGATTGCCTCGGCCTGGGCTTTGCTCTGCCCAGAGCCAAGCTCCCAAGTCTCGTCGGCGCCAATGTGAAGGAACGGCCCGGGGAAAAGCGGCACCAGCTCTCCGTAGAGGTCACGGATCAGGTCGTAGGATCTTTCGTTCACTGGCGCGAGCACGTGCCCGTGCGGGGTTTCGGCCAGGTCGTCGTAGACTTCATACTTGAGCAGGTGGTGCAGATGGCCGAAGGCTTGCTGCTCGGGCAGGATGGTCACGTAATAGCGCCGGGCGTACGCGACCAGCTCCCGGACTTCGCTAGCAGTGAGTGCGCCCTCTTCCGGCGCGATGAGCGGATGGTTCTGATAATCGAATATGTGCTCGATGTACAGCGCAAACAGATTGAGCTTGTATTCGGCGATCGTCCGAATCTGCTGCTTCATGTACTCGAGGGTGGGTACCGGTCCCCGGCTGATGTCGTCATGCACTCCGCGCCAGCGCATGCTCGGCCAGTCTCTGATCTTGACCGCGGGGCAGATGAGTTGCTTTCTAGCACGTTTCTCCTCGCGCGGCCTGAGCAACTGCCGCAGCGTCTGCACGCCGTAGAACAGGCCTTGCCCGGTTGTTGCTGCCACTCGAATGCCCTTGCTGTCCGCATCCAGCACGTAGCCTTGCGGGTCGAACGTCTCATCTGTGCCGAGCCCCTTGGCTTCCAGGGCAGCTCGCAGGCGGCGGTCGTCGCCCACACGTCCCAGATAAATCACGCCGGTAGAATCCGGCAGCGCGCGCGAGGTTGTGATGGCGACCTTCCACCCCACGGCTGCTTGGATCTCTTCGGCCAGCATCTCCGCTGCGATGCGGTCTTCTCGAGCGCGCGCGGCGCTCAGGACAATGCGCAGTCCTGGCCCTGCGCGGAAAGCACCTTCGCGCCGCTCGACCTGTTTCGGCTCGGGCACGAGCTTGAGCTCTTGCGCCAAGGCCGAGAGTGAAGCTCCGACGGAGCTAAGGCCTGTGACTACGCAAGCCACGCCGAACCGTCGGAATCGGCTGTTACGTTGCATCGCTGTAGAGGCTCACCCCCGGAAATCGTGCAACAGCATACGAAGGGTACTGTTGTGGCGCTCACACGGTCAAGCGCCCGCCCGCAACTCATCTGCTGCCGAGAAAGGAACGCCGAAGTGCAAAGAGAATGGGGTTCTTTCGCGTGGATTACTAGCGGCTAGATTCCGGGGCGAGCGCCACTAAATCGAAGACTTGAGGGTGCTACAATGTGATTGGGGTCGCTTGGCCGCGCGTCCGCAGAGAAAGCTGCCGCACACCCGGGGTGGTCTGGGATGCTCCTCAAGACAGTTCAGCAGGCTAAACGCTTCTTCAAAATTCTGATGGGGTTCACACTGCTTCTGGCCGGCGGGATCATGCTGGTCACCCCTGGCCCCGGCTGGCTGACCATCGTGCTGGGGCTTGCCGTGCTTGCTGCTGAATTTGTCTGGGCGCGACGCCTGCTCGACCGCCTCAAAGCGCAGGGTATCCGCCTCCGCGAAACCGTTCTGCCCAACGCGAAGAGCTCTTCCTAACATTGGGCCTCAGTTTTCTCCCTCTGTCTTGACTATTTCTCTCTATCTGTATCCATCTATGTTCATCTGTGGTCTTATCTTTCCTTCCGAAGGGAGGCCTCATGCGTGAATGGCGTGGTAAGTGGGCGCTAGTGACCGGGGCCAGCGCCGGCATCGGCTGGGCATTGGCCGTAGAACTCGCCGCAGGTGGCGCAAATCTGGTGCTGACCGCGCGGCGGCGCGAACGGCTCGAGCAGCTTGCTTCACAACTCCGAAGCAACCACGAGGTGCGCGTCGTGCTCCTCACTGCGGACCTTGCACAGCCGTCGGCGCCCCAGGAGATTTTCGCCTTCACACAGGGAAAGGGCATCGCGGTGGATCTGCTGGTGAACAACGCCGGCTTTGGCGCCTATGGCGAGTTTCCTAGGATCCCCCTGGCCCACCAGTTCGAGATGCTGCAGGTGAACATCACCGCGGTTCTCCACTTGACGCACCTCTACCTGCCGGCAATGATTGAGCGCCGCCGCGGCAATATCCTGATCGTCTCCTCGACCGCCGCGTTCCAAGCCGTGCCCTACATCTCGACCTACGCCGCCACCAAGGCCTTCGACCTGGTGTTCGCCGAAGCGCTCGCCGAAGAAATGCGCCCCTACGGCATTCGTGTCTGCGCGCTTTGCCCGGGCTCGACTTCGACCGAATTTCATCAGGTCGCCGGCCAGCCCGATCGCACCAAGGGCCGGCAGGAGTCGGCAGCGAAGGTCGCGCGAGTGGGTTTGCGCGCGCTGGCGCGGGGAAAGAGCTGCGTCATCTCCGGCGTGGGTAACTACCTCGGGGCACAAGCGCAGCGACTGGTGCCGCGCCGCCTGGTCACTCGTATCGCGGCGCGCATGTTTCGTCCCGCGTCATAGCATAGGCACTTGCTTTTTGCGCCTCTGCGTCTGTTGGGTCAAAGTAGTTTTCAGGCTCTTGAAACGACCCGCATACGCTGGGTCTGCGAGCAGTCAAATGAATCCGCGCGACTGGGAAAAACAACTACGCGAAGAAGGCTTCTCCCGCACCTACGTGTGGCAGGATCAGCCGCACGCCTCCTATCCTGACCACACGCACGCCACTGAGACCGCACACATCATTTTGGAGGGCGAGATGACTCTGACCATGAGCGGGAAGACACGCACGTTCCGCGCCGGCGAACGCTGTGACGTCCCCGCCGGCGCGGTCGCCCGCATGGGCTCTAACGGTTGCCGCTACCTTATCGGTGAGAGATAGAACCGCCCAATTTGATTGCGATTCCGCCCATAAGAGAAGATATATTCCTTGGACGAACCCTCGGCCAGCTGCTCGCCAGTTCATCAAAAGTCTGCGGTAAGCCTGCCCATCAATTCAAATGGGCCCGCCAATCGCGCGGGCAAGGAGTTCGATCACGTGGAGGACTTCTTGTCCGGTGTGGTGGATTTCGGCGCCGGCGCGCAACTGCAGCAGGCACCCTGGATTTGCGGTGACGATGGCCTGTGCGCCGGTGGCGCGCGCATCGTGCATTTTTTCCTCGAGCAATGCCAGCGAGGCTTCCGTCTGCGTCACGTTGTAAACTCCCGCTGAGCCACAGCAGTGGTCGGCCAGCACCATCTCCACTAGCTCGACTCCCGGCACCGCGCGGATGAGTTTCCGCGGGGCCTCACGGATTTTCTGCCCATGGACGAGATGGCAGGAGTCTTGATACGTAACTCGCAGCGGCACAGCGGAGAGCTGCGCCACCAAACCAATTTCGGCCAGGAATTCGGTCACATCTCGCATGCGCTCTTGAAAGGCGCGCGCCGGCTCGTGCGCCGCGTCGCCGGGCGCGAAGAGCCGCTCGTATTCCTTTAGGGTTGAGCCGCAACCGGCAGCGTTGGTCACCACCGCGTCGAAATCCTCGCCCAGGAAGGCATCCAAGTTGGTGCGCGCAAGCTGTCGCGCGACGTCGCGCACGCCGGCATGCGCCGCCAGGGCCCCGCAGCAGACTTGCCCGTTAGGGACGACGACCTCGCAGCCATTTGCAGTCAGCACGCGGATCGTCGCATCGTTCAAGGCTGAAAAAGCGACTTGCGCCACGCAGCCCGCAAACATCGCCACACGCGCGCGGCGCTTCCCCTGCGCGGGAAATGTGCTTCCAAGGCGCGAGAAGAAAAACTCTCGATCGATCATCGGCAGCAGCCGCTCGCGTTGCTCCAGACCCAGTAGCCGTAGCGCCCCCGAACGCCGCGCCAGGCCCTGCAGCCCCGAGCGCTGGTAGAGCCGCACCAGCCTTGCTGCTGCAGCGATGCGCTGCGGATGCGGCAGGATATGGCGGAAGACGAGGCTGCGCGCCAAACGCGAGAAGATGGGCCGGCGGTAGTTCTGTTCGATCTGCGCCCGCGCAACTTCCACCAGCTTGCCGTATTCGACTCCCGAGGGGCACGCCGTCTCGCACGCGCGGCAGTCCAGGCACTGATCGATGTGCCTGACGAACGAATCGCCCAGCTCCAGCTTTCCCTGATCGACCAACAGCATCTGCCGGATGCGCCCGCGCGGCGAATCGGCCTCCAGCCCCCACAGCCGGTAAGTTGGGCAATGGTTCAGGCAGAGTCCGCAGTGAATGCAGCGCGCGTAATCTTCGTAGGCCAGTTTGTCAGCGTTGTCGGAAGCGGTGAACCCGCTTGCACCCGCCGCCGGCTCGATCTTATTCACCGCCTCGACCATGGCCTCAGATGCCTCCGACGAACCGGCCGGGGCTGAAAATTCCCTGTGGATCGAACGCCTTTTTCACGCGCTGCATCAGCATCAGATCGTCGCGCGCTGGGCCCCAGACGTTGACCTGGCTTTTTAGCTCCGTCGGACACCACTCGATCACCGGACGCCCGCCAATCTCGGAGTTGGAGCTGGCGTGGATGAGTTCCGTGGCCGCTTGCGTGAGGCGCGCAAGTGTGGCTGCATCCAGCGCGGTGGGCACCAGCGCCAGGTAAACGATCCCTGATGCCCGCAGCAGCGTCATCGAGGCAAGCTGGTTGCGCTGGATCACTTGGCGCGCGCGTTCTAGCAGCGCGAGCATCTGCGCCAACACTACGCTGATTTTGAAGAGCGTCGCGGCCGGCGAAGTCCCTGCCGCGAGCTTCGGGAATTCGCGGATGCGCCCCAGGAGCGTGGCCTCCTCCTCATCAGTCAGCGCAACAAACGCAGTTGCGCGCGCCCCTTTCGTGATACGCGCGAGGTCTATGCCATGGCGCTGCACGACGCGTTCGTCGCCTGCCGCCCCCACGACCACTGACCATTGACCGGCTGGCAAGCGCGCGTGCGCCGGGTCGATCATTTGCGCCGCGGCTGGATCGAGCACGTCCACCAGCCGTGGCTGCAACGCCGATTGCGCGATGGCGCGGCACATCCCCAAAGCTTGGGCCGCGCTGTCAAACGACCCGACAAATGTAGTTTGCGCATGCGGCAGCGGGAACGTTTTGAAGTTGACGCGCGTGATCACACCGAGGGTGCCCAGCGCGCCGATCATCAGCTTATGCAGGTCGTAGCCGGTGACGTTTTTCACCACGCGCCCGCCGCTCTTGGTCTCGATTCCCTCGCCAGTGACGAACTCCATCCCCAGCACATAATCGCGTGCCGAGCCGTAGGCGTGCCGCAGCGGGCTGCCGGAGTTTGTCGCTAGAATGCCGCCAATCGTGGCCTGCTCGGCGAATGCTGGCGCCAGCGGGAGAAACTGGCGCTTCTCCGCGAGCACGCGACTCAGTTCCGCGAAGCGAATGCCGGCTTGAACGCCCAGGGTGAGGTCGCCCGGATCGTATGCGAGCACACCATCGAGCCGCGTGAGGTCAGTGGCCAAGTCGTAGCGGCGTGGCGCCGCTCCGATCCGCAGTTTGGTTCGCCCGCCGACGGGAATCACCGCCAGCTTCTCGGCTGCGGCGAAGCGCACCACTTCGGCCACTTCGCCGGCCGATCCGGGTTGCGCCACTGCCGCAGGTCGCAGGCCGTCCACTTCGTAGCCGGCAAGTTGGGTGGGATTGGTGAGAAGGTGCTCGGTGCCGAGGAGTCCCTCGAGCCGTGTCAGGGCAGATGTCCGCGTTGCGCTCATGAAGCCGCACTCATGCGCGACTGGTGGCTGAGACGGGCAGGGGCCGCGCGCGAATCTCGCCGCAACCCTTGCCGAGCGGGAGAATCTTACCCGGGTTGAGAAGCCCTGCCGGGTTGAAGCAATCGCGCACGCGTCGCATCAGATTGAGGTCGGCTTCGCTGAACATTAGCGGCATCAGCTCATTTTTTTCCATGCCCACGCCGTGCTCGCCGGTCAGCGCGCCACCCATCTCGACACAGAACTTCATGATCTCGTTGGAAGCGGCTACCGCGCGGTCGAACTGCTCTTTGTCCCGCGCGTCGAAGAGGATGATGGGATGCAGGTTGCCATCGCCGGCGTGGAAGATGTTGCCGATGCGGAAGCCGTAGGTTTTGCCGATTTCGTCGATGCGGCGCAGCGTGGCCGGCAGCTTGGTCCGCGGGATCACGCCATCCTGGACGTAGTAGGTGGGCGAGAGCCGGCCGATAGCGCCGAAGGCGTTCTTGCGGCCTTTCCAGAGGAGGTCGCGTTCGCGAGCATCACGCGCAACTCGGACCTCGCGCGCATGGTGCAGCCGGCACACCTCGGAGATCTCATCGGCCTGCGCTTCGACACCCTCGCGCAAGCCTTCGACTTCGATCAGCAGCACCGCGGCGCTATCCGTCGGAAAGCCGGCGTGAACAAAATCCTCTACGGCGCGCAGCATCCAGCCGTCGAGCATCTCGCACGCCGCCGGGGTGATCCCGCGCGCGGTCATCTCGGCCACCGTCTCAGTGGCGTCATCAACCGCGTCGTACACCGCGAGCAGCGTCTTCACCGCTTCGGGCAGGCGAGTGAGCTTGACGGTGACTTCGGTCACAATTGCGAGCGTGCCTTCCGAGCCGACCAGCAAGCCGGTTAAGTCGTAGCCTGGCGAGTCTGTGACTTTTCCACCGATGCGGACCACATCGCCTTCCGGAAGCACCAACTCCAGGCCGGTCACGTGATTTGCCGTGACGCCGTAGGCTAGCGTGTGGGGCCCGCCGGCGTTCTCCGCGACGTTGCCGCCGATCGTGCACGCTTTCTGGCTCGAGGGGTCGGGCGCGAAGTAAAGCCCCGCGTGTTCAACCGCGCGGGTGAGATCGAGATTCACCACGCCCGGCTGGACCACCGCGCGCTGGTTCTCGAAATCGAGTTCGAGGATGCGGTTCATCCGCGAAAAGACCAGCAAAATTCCGCCGTGCCGCGCGAGCGCCCCGCCCGAAAGCCCAGTACCCGCGCCGCGTCCTACCAGCGGGACTTGGAAGCGGTTTGCCAAGAGCATGATCTGCACGACGTCGCGCGTCGAGCGCGGGAAGACAACATACTCCGGCCGCGCCTGCTCGACCGAACCGTCATATTCGTAGAGCATCAGGTCCTCAGTCTTCCAGAGCACAGCGTCCTTACCGAGGGCTTGCTCGAGCTCGCGAACGAGTTTCTTATCCATCGAACGTCGTGTCTCTATCCCCTCTTTTCGTTGAATCTCTCGCAGGGCATGGCATGCCAGGCTCCTACGCACAATGCCTGTTAGTGCGAGTCTCGGTTCACTATAGTCGCGGCCTCCGCCCGAGTCAACGCAGCCGCAGCGCATCGCGTTTGTTGGTGCGACGGCGGCCACGTTGACATCCTTGCGCGCTTCTGTGCTAATCTCCCGCCTTCGCTGAATCGAGTTGAGGCCCGCGAATGAGCAAGCCGAAAGTTTTCTCTACTCATCCGCTGTTCGAGGCGCCACGCAAGCTTCTGGACGAACACTTTGCTGTGGACTACTGGGATCACCCGGAGCGCCCGCCACGGAACGAGCTGCTGAAGCGCGTAGCGGATAAGGACGCACTGATCTGTCTGCTCACCGAAAAGATTAATGACGAGCTGCTGACCGCTGCTCCCAAGCTGCGCATCGTGGCCAACGTGGCCGTGGGCTTCGACAACGTCGACGTGGCCGCCTGCACGCAACGCAAGGTGGTGGTCAGCAACACGCCCGGTGTGCTCGATGAGACCACGGCCGATTTTGCCTGGCTGCTGCTGATGGCGGTGGCGCGGCGCGTGCTCGAAGGCGACCAATTGGTCCGCTCCGGAAAATGGACGGGCTGGAACCTCGACCAGCTCTGCGGCGCCGACGTCTGGGGCAAGACGCTGGGTTTACTCGGCCTTGGGCGCATCGGCCGCGCCGTGGCCCGCCGCTCGCGCGGCTTTGGCATGCGCGTTATCTACCATGATACGGTGCGCTTGCCGGCTGAAGTCGAGAAGGAACTGCACGCCGAATTCATGGAACGCGACGCGGTGCTCGCGCAAGCCGATTTTGTCTCCCTGCATGTGCCGCTGTTCCCGGAAACGCGGCACCTGATGTCCGCGCCACAGTTCGCCAAGATGAAGCCCACGGCGTTTCTGATCAACGCCTCACGCGGGCCGGTGGTGGACGAGGCCGCGCTGGTTGCCGCGCTCGATGCGCGCCGGATTGCCGGCGCCGCGCTCGACGTTTTTGAAAACGAGCCGAAAGTGCATCCGGGCCTGGTGGGACGATCCAACGTCATCCTGGCGCCTCACATGGCTTCAGCGTCGATCGAAACGCGCACGAGAATGGCTGCGATGGCGGCGGAAAACGTCATCGCCTTGTTTGCCGGCCGCCGGCCGCCCAACGCGGTAAACCCCGAAGCGCTGGAGGCGAAATAGCAGCTGGCCCGAGATGCCAATGCCAGTACCGCCGTATTGAGGAGACCGAATAGCTTAGTTTCTAGCCCTAGGACTCACTATGCCGCTGGTCACGCGCAACAATCCAAAGCTCACCCTGGAAGGCGCGCGGGCGGTGCTCGCCGCTGCCGAACGCCGCGCGATTGAAATTGGTGTCCCCATGGATATCGCCGTTGTGGACGATGGCGGGCACTTGCTGGCCTTTGCGCGCATGGATGGCGCCAAGCTGTCTTCCATTCAGGTTGCCATCACCAAGGCCGAATCCGCGGCCATCCGCCGCATGGCAACCGGTCCGGCGATGGAAGGCGATAAGCCGAACCTGGTGCTCTCTCTCGGGCTTGCCGTCGCCAGCCACGGCCGGCAAACCCCCATCCGCGGCGGCATCCCCCTGCTAGTGGATGGGCAATGCGTCGGCGCCATTGGAGTAAGCAGTGGCACTGAAGACCAAGACGCCGATGTGGCCCGCGCCGGCGCTGCCGCGCTGGAGAAGACATGAGCCAGAGAAGCGAAGGCAAACGGCAAGAGCAAAAGGAAGTGCCCGCTGAGCTTGCTTTTCTTATGAGATGGCTTGATGGCTTCTAGAGGACCAAGGTGCTGAGAGTTGTCCGCCAAACCGGAAACCCTTGACCAGCTGTGAAGCCTGGCTCACATCTAGGGCCATTCACCTTGCCCCAGTTAAAACAACTCGCCCAGCACATCTTCCGCGAAACGCTCGCTGGCATCGACATTCCCGCGGCCATGCAGCGCAAATTGGGGCGCTCGGGCTCGCTGATCCGCTGTGGCGATGTGACAGTAAATCTCGCGCAATTCAATCGCATCTATGCCATCGTCTTCGGAAAGGCGTCGATCGCCATGGCCGAAGGCTTGATGGAAGTGCTCGCGCCCGACTTCCATCCCGAAGGCATTCTGGCGGCGCCCACTCGCCCGCCACGCGCGCTTCCTGGTTTCCGGACCTTCCTCTGCGGGCATCCAGTGCCGAACGAAGATAGCTTTGCGGCTGGCCGCGCCATCCTCAATTTGCTGGCCACCTGCGACGAGCGCACGCTGGTGATTTTCTTGCTTTCGGGCGGCGGTTCGGCGCTGGTTGAGCAGCCGCTCTATCCTGACATTACACTCGAAGACATCCAGACGCTGTACCGTTTGCTGGTGACCTGCGGCGCGCCGATCGACTCGGTGAACACCGTGCGAAAACATCTCTCCGCGGTAAAAGGCGGGCGGCTAGCTGCCGCGGCGGCGCCCGCGGTGAAGATCAGCTATGGCGTCACCGACGTCCCCGAAGGGTGCGAGTCGGCTCTGGGCTCCGGCCCCACCATACCCGACCCGACCACGGTTGCTAACGCCTATTGCGTGGTGGAGGAATACGGTCTGCTCCCGAAGCTACCAAGCTCGATTCGCGCAAAGTTCGAGAGCCGCGCGCTCGAGGAAACTCCGAAGGCGGGCGACCCGGCGTTTGCCCGCGCATACTTCCAGACCCTGCTCGGCATGCACGATCTGTTTCATCAAGCGCATCGCGCGGCAGAGGCTGCCGGCCGCATCGCCATCTGCGATAACACAACCGACGACTGGCCGCTGGCGAAAGCCGCGGACTATCTGCTGGAACAACTCACAAGACTCAAACAGTCCTACCCCGGCTGGCCCGTCGTCGTGCTCGCCAACGGAGAAGTGAGTTCGCCGGTCATCGGCAACGGGATAGGAGGCCGCAACGCGGCCTTCGTGCTTTATTGCGTAGAGAAAATCGCGGGGGAGCCGATTGCTGTGCTCAGCGCCGGAACCGACGGCATCGATGGCTCGAGCCCTGCCGCCGGCGCCGTCGCCGATGGCGCGACGCTTGCCCGGGCCCGCGAGGCCAAACTTGATCCCCGGGACTACTTTCGTCGCAGCGATTCCTACAGCTTTTTCAAAGCGCTGGGTGACGCGATCGAAACCGGTCCCACCGGCAACAACCTCCGCGACCTGCGCGTGCTCCTCGCGGAATAGCCTCGCGGGCGACGCGCGCGATTCATTTTTTCTCCGCGGGGGAGGCGGGCGGCTGCTTGAGCCGCTCGAGCACGCCTCGGGCGACCTGCTCCTGCCTTTCGCTCAACTCGCCGCTTTTGAGCAGGGCTTCAAGCGGGGCCACAGCGTCCGCATCCCCGCGCTGGCCGAGAGCGGTAATCGTGGCGAAGCGCACCGCGCGATACGGCTCCGCCATGTAAGCCAGCAGCCGTTCGGTAATCGACTTGTTCTTCCTGTCCAGCTGGCCGAGGCTGGTGATGGCGGCGAGGCGGACGGGAAAAGGCTTGCCCGTAGCCGACCATTCAACAAGTACCGGCACACCGCGATCGTCGCCCAACGTGCCCAATGCGCGCAGGGCCGCAATGCGCAGCCGGTCGTCGGGTGAATCGATGCCTACGGCGGCGCGCAGAAGCTCCACTGCGTTCGCCGGCTTCTGCTGTGCGAGCGAGGCGAGCGCCGCGTTGCGCACGCGGTACGCTTTGTCTTCGCGGAAGATGGTCTCCAGGCGAGTGGCCACGCTGGGGTCGTCCTTGAAGTTGCCCATCTGTTCGACAGCGACCTGCCGGACCCAGGGCTTCTCATTCGCAAGTGCCGCCAGGATTTGCTTCTGCGCCGACGGCCCGCCGATGTGGCCGAGCGCGCGCAGCGCCTCGGCGCGGATTCCCCAGAACGCATCTTTGAGCGCCGCTTGGCCAAGTGCCGTCACTACCTCCTCGTCATGTCTCATCTCACCCAACGCCTTGGCGGCATCGGCGCGGTCCGGCACGGTCGCCGCGTTCCTCAACTGGTAGATCCACTCTTTCGGGGGCTTATTGAACTCCAGGGACTTCAGTACCTTATTAGCCTTGTCAAATAGAACCATCAGCGGCGGCCCATCGACGGCAAACGTGAAGGTATCTTTCGCTTGCGCCACAGTGATCGGAAAATTCTTTCGGTCCGCCGCCGTCGTGATTTCCATCTCGACTGGCACGCGGAACAGGCCCACCCTGTCCTCAACTTTTTGCGTCTGCTCGACAGTGAGCTTCACCTGCCGCGCCGCTTCATCGTAGGTGTAACCCACCTTGAAGCGGGGCGCACCGGCACCGTAAACCCATTGATCGAAGAACTGGTCCACGTTGGTGGCGGTCGCCTGCTCGATGGCTTTGACCAAGTCGGCGGTGACCACGTTCTGCCCGCGGTTCGTCTCCAGGTAGTGCTTCATGGCGCGGTAGAACTCCGCATCGCCCAGTTGCTGCCGCAGCATGTGCAGCACCCAGCCGCCCTTGCCGTAAATGTTTCCTGCGTATTCGGTAGCATCCTCGAAGTTGCGATTCACCATGGGTACTGGGTAAAGCCGCTGGTTGTTCATCCAGGAGTTGCGGTTCTGCCAGAGACTGTAGGCGGCCTCGTCGGCGCCGTACTGGTGCTCCTCCCAGAGCGTCTCGAAGTATGTGGCAAAGCCTTCATTCAGCCACAGGTTCGCCCAGTCCTTGCAGGTCACGAGGTCGCCGAACCACTGGTGTGCCAGCTCATGCGCGATCAAGCCGTCGGCTTTCTGCAGAGTTTCCGCGGCGAGCTGCGGGTGAGACAGCGAACTGCTCGTGTTGGTGGTGGCGCTCGTGTTCTCCATCCCGCCGACGACAAAATCGTCCACCCAGGATTGGGCGTACTTGTCCCAGGGGTAGCGAACCCCCAGCAAGTCGGAGTAGAAATCGAGCATCCTTGGCGTGTGTGCGACGGTCACAGCGGTCCGGTCAGCGCGGCCTCGCGGTACGTAGTTCGTAACCGGGATGCCGCGCCAGGTCTCTTTCGTCTCCTCGAATTCTCCCGCTACGAGCGAGATCAGATAGGTGGAGTGCGGCTGCGACTGCCGCCAGTCCCACGTCCTCATTCCGCCGGCGGTGTCGGTGACGCTGAGCAGCCGGCCGTTGGACACGGTTACCCAGTCGCGGGGCACGGTCAGGATCATTTCGGTTGTGGTGCGATCGTTCGGGTAATCGTAAATGGGAATGTAGTAGCGCGTGTCCTCGGATTCTCCCTGCGTCCAGACCTGCTTTGGCCGGTCAGGATAGTTCTTGTCGGGCAGCACAAAGTAGAGGCCCTTCCCCGGCTGGCCTTCATAGCGGATAGTCACGTCGAACTTGTCGCCGGTTCTCGCCGGGCGGTCGAGCGCAACCTGGAGCTGGGTGGCCGTTGTCACGTATTTCGCCGGTTTCCCGGACACCGCAACGCTCGTGATGGTCAGGGCCACAGAATCAAACGCCAGTTGCGTCACTCCTTCGCGTAGCACGGCGAGGGTATGTGTAACCTCGCCCATCACCTTGCGCTGGTCGAGGTTGAAACTTAGCGCAATCCGCGCGTTCTGCAGATCGTAGTCCCGGCTGCGCGCGTAGGGCTCGTCGGCGCGCGCCACTGTCGCAAACGCCACCGCGACGACCATCAGCAACACCGCCCATCGCGGTTTCCTGGGCAGGGCCGCTGCTCTCCCTTGCTGCCTTAGAGATTGATTTGTGCGGCCGCACTCGGACGGCTGATTCATTCTTGCACCCCCGTAAAGATCCTCAAGCACAGGGCGGCGGTAAATCGAGTACGATTCTGAAAGAATTGAAAGCGTCAGCTTGCGGCGCCATCCTGCACTCACAGCAAGCTGCGGACCCAGCCGCCGTCCACGGTGATAGATGTACCGTTGATGTAGCTGGCGCGCTCGGAAACCAGAAATGTCACCAGCGCGGCGAACTCTTCCGGCCGGGCTAGCCGGCCGAGCGGAATCTGCGATGTCCAGCGCTCAAAGATTTTCTCTCGCGGCACGCTCGCGTCCCTGGCCTGCTTTTCGGCGAGTTCGTCCAGGCGCTCGGTGAGCGTATAGCCCGGGCAGACATTATTGACGGTAATGCCGTCCTTGCCAAACTCGTTCGCCAGGGTGCGAGCCAGGCCGGTGACCGCGGCACGGATCGAATTCGAGAGCAGCAACCCGTCGATCGGCTGCTTCACCGCCATTGAGGTGATCGTCACGAGTCGCCCCCACTTGTTCTTGCGCATCCGCGGAAGGACTTCGCGAGCGAAATAGACTGCGCTCAGCAGCGTCAGTTCGACCGCCGCGCGCCACTCTTCCAGCGAAATCTCGAGAAAGGTTTTCGCCGGAGGGCCGCCGGCATTGGTCACGCAGATGTCCACCCGGCCGAAGCGCTTCTCCACAGCGTCCACAAATTGCTGCACCCGAGCGGCGTCGGTGACGTCCAGTGCCTGCCAGAAGATAGCATTGCCGGTGGCCTGGCGAATGCTGCTCGCGGCGCGCTCCAGGTCCGCCGCATTCCGCGCGCAGATGGCCACCTGCGCTCCTTCTCGCCCCAACTCAGCGGCCACTGCACGGCCCAGTCCCTTGCTCGCGGCCGCGACAATCGCCACACGTCCCTTCAGTCCAAGGTCCATCGGTTTACTCCTATCCGGCGGCCTGTCTTTTTGAACGCTCATAGGCGATTGAAGCTGCCTGAGCCGTGGTGGTACTGGCATTCTCGCCGGGTCCTCTCCCGATCGACATTTCGCGCGCAGACAGGCGAATGCTTCTCCTACGCCAGCGCTCGGATCTCATGAATCACGTTTCAGCTCGCGGCTTTCAGCTAACCTCGCAGATACGCGTCGTCTTTGCGGATCCAGTCTTCTCTCCGGGGCGAGAAGATGTCGAGGTCCACCGTGTCCTCCAGCGCCTCAGCGGCGTGCGGCGCATTTGACGGGATGAAGATCATTTCCCCGGCGCGTACCACCACATCGCCGTCCTCAAAGGTGAACTTCAGCGCCCCGCTCAGGATCAGCGAGAACTGTTCACTTACATGCGAGTGCCGCGGCACGATAGCGCCTCTTGCCAGGAAGATGCGCGCCACCGTGGCATTCTCGCTGTTCAACATCTGGCGCGTGATCTTGGCGCTCAGGTTCTCGGTCTCGACCTTGTCCCAGGACGTCTTTTCCATGGTTTCCCTCTCGGTGCTCTCTTTCTTCTCTCTTTTCCCTCTGCGCTCTCTGCGCCTCTGCGGTGTGCCCTTTTGTTTCGCCTGCAGATAACTGACGACCGACCTCCGATTGCGGATAGCCTCTCGCCGCCGCATCGTCCAATGAAAACGCCAAATCGTCAATGGGCGCGAATCCGTTTGCCCCGCCGCTCCGGCCGGACTAAGATGCCCCGCGGGATAGCGAGGTGCAGCGGCATGGCGGCCATACCGAATCTAGGTGGAATGGCGCGCGGAGGCTATGTGCTCGCCGGCGTGGCGCTGGCGGCCTGGGGCCTGTTCGGCACCGAGGCCGGTTGGGCAAGATTTCTGTGTCTGACGGGAGGCGGCGTGCTGATCGTCGAAGGCCTGATCGGTTTTTGACCGGCCTGCTGGCTGCTCGGTCGGAGCGGCAAAGCGAACTGAGATGAAACGGCGATGAGATTGCTCGACTGGGTCGCAGCAATCGTTCTGCTATGCCAGTTGCCCATCCCTTTGTTCTGGCTGATCGTGCATCCGCTGGTGGGGTTTTGGCGGCGGCACATCGGCGTCGCTTACCTGGTTGCTGTGCTGTCGGCCTGGGGAGGCGTTGCCGTTTTTGTGTATCTGTTCCACGAGCGGCTCTTTTTAAGCGGGCGAGCGCCCGCATGGGCAAAAGCGGCGGGCCTCGCGCTGATCGCAGCTGACCTCTACGTCCTTTATCGCGTCGAGCGCGAGCTGGGCACAACGCGCCTGGTGGGCCACGCCGAACTGAAAGGTGAGGGCGAGCTGCTCACCAAAGGGGTTTACGCGCGCGTCCGGCATCCGCGCTATTCCGGGATGATGTTTTCAGTCCTAGGCGCGTGCCTGATCGCCGGCACGCTGCTGCTTTGGGAGATCGTGGCGGTCTGGTGGTTGCTTGCCCTCGCCGCCATTAGGCTTGAAGAGAAAGAGCTCCACGCGCGCTTCGGCGCCGCCTACGCCGCCTACAGCAAGCGCGTGCCGCGGTTTCTGCCGTTCCGCGCCTGGCCCCGCAACCGCTAGCTATCTTTCTGCTCGAGCCAGTCGATGGCCGATTGCTCAGCGCGGCAAGTTGAGCCGCGATGTTTCCTCCTTGCCTCGGTCTTGATATCCTCTCCCCCGGTCGGCTCCCGCATTCCGCAATGGGAGGCAAACCATGCGTCGCTCCCTGATGATTCTTGTCACCGTTGTCATGAGCTTGGCGCTAGCACCCCTGCTCGGAGCGCAGATCGGCAAGCGCGTCTCGATCGGCGCCGGCACGCCGGAAGATAAGGCGCTGGCGGAGATCAACGCCGCCACAGACCCGGCGCAGAAGCTCGCCCTGATCGATAAGTTCCTGGCCGAGTATGGGAAGGGCGACATGGCCGTGGTCGCCTATGAGCTTTACATCGCCCATTATATGGCGGCCAAGGACTACGACAGGGCCTACGATTACGGCGAAAAGTTGTTGGGCGTGGATCCCGATAATTTCTCGGCCGGCGTGAACATGGTTCGCGCTGCGCAGGAAAAGGCAGACACCCGGAAACTCTTCGCCGCCGGTGAGCGCGTGGCCGCCAGTGTGGCGCGTTTTAAGGCGCAACCACCGCCGGAGGGCACTGACGCAACCGCGTGGGCAGAGCAGAAAGCCAGGGCCCTGGCCGAGGCGCAGGACAACATCAACTACGTGCAGTACTCGCTCTTCAACGCTGCCTACCAGACTCGCGAACCTGCCGCCAGAGTAGCGATGCTTGAGCGTTTCGTCGCCGCGTTTCCTGATTCGCCCTATACGGTCAACGCCCAAGCCTTAGCTGCCACCACTTACCAATTGGCGCAAAACTATCCCAAGATGCTCGACGCTGCCGCGAAAGTTCTGGCGCGCGACGCGAACAACCTCAGTATGTTGTTGCTCCTCTCGGACTACTTCAGCGAAAAGGGCGAGCAGTTGGACAAGGCGGAGGGCTACGCGAAGAAGGCGCTCGACCTGCTTCCCGCGGCGCACAAGCCCGAAGGAGTCACTGACGAGCAGTGGCAGAAGCAAATTTCGATTCAGAAGGGTCTGGCGTTATCGGCGCTCGGACAGGTCCACATAAACCGTCAGCGCGACGCGCAGGCGGTGGAAGCCTTCCGCACCGCCGCGCCGCTGCTCAAGTCCGACCCATTCACCTACGCGCGCAACCAGTACCGCCTGGGCTTCGCGCTGCTGAATTTGAAGCGCGTCCCGGAGGCCCGCACAGCGCTCTCCGAGGCAGCGTCGATGGACAGCCCCTACCGCGCCCTCGCCCAGGAAAAACTGAAAACCCTGCCCGCCGCGCCTCATCGCCCCGCAAAGAAGGGCGAGTAGCCTTTTGCCGTAGTTGTCCATGATGGCTTGGGGAATTTTGAGAGCCTTCTCCAACGAATGCAGAGGCACATCGGTTTGGCTTCGCCGTAGTGGGCTTGGATTTTTGTCATTAGAACAGCTTATCGCTTTGTGAGTTAAATCAGGCAACATTTATACGGATGGATAGCTGTGGAAACCCGTGTCTTCCGCCAGGCGAGCGGGAACGCGACTGTCGTGCTCGGAACGGTTCAAGAGGCAGATTCGAACTAGGCAGGCGCGAGTCAAGCCTTTCTTTTCTGATGTCTGGCCTTGCCACCCCGCTGGGCGATATCGGGATCGCTCCGACTCTTCTCTCTGGTGTAGTGAAGCATGGCGTGTCGTAGGAGCCAATTCGCTTTGGTCTGATAACCGCGGCCATCGGCTTTGAGCCATGAGATGACGTCGGAATCCAGACGCATGGTGACGGGCTTCTTCGTTGGCCGATAGAACTTGCCAATTTCGGCTCCGCTCCAATCGAGAATCGGAGGAGCGTCCGAAAAATCAATGTCTTGGTCTTTTCTTGCGGCGATGGCTCGGATGTCTCGTTTCTGTTCCTTTGTGAGCTTCCTCATAGGCTTTCCTTTCATGGGACTCAGCGGCGCGAGCTGAGATGATGCGAATGACTTCTTCGTTGTGTTTCTCATAGAATGCGTGAACAACCAATAGAATCGAGCCCGGTCCTATAGCTCCAACCGTTATCCAGCGTTCCTCATCGTCAAAGGTGAGATCCCGCTTCGTGATCGCATAGGGATCGTCGAAAACGAGTACGGCAGTTTCAAAACGAACATCATGCTTGCGGAGGTTTTGCCGGTTCTTGTTCTTGTCCCATGTAAATCGCATAGCAAGTCGCGACAAACACAGGATATCTCCGGAACCCTAGGGATGTCAATACATTTGTACGTACATGTTATGACAACGGATCAGCCTTCATAGCACAGACACCATGAAATCGAGGAAAAGGAAAATCAATGACTTACAGATATGGCGGAGAGGGTGGGATTCGAACCCACGAGCCCAGTTTTGCCAGGCTACCCGCTTTCGAGGCGGGCTCTTTCAACCGCTCAGACACCTCTCCACGCCCCAATGCCTCTTTTAGCGTATCAGAGGTGCCCGCTCTGAGCAATCGACGGCTCAGCGCAGATGGCAAGGATGGAGCCCGATCACGATTGTTGCGTCCAATTTGATCGCGTCGCGTTGCCACGCCTGCTGCTTCCTCTACTTCCTCTACATCCTCAACTCCCTGTTTCATCTTCGCGCGGCGAAAAACGCCTGAAGCGTCGCAGCACACTCCTCGAGCAGGATCCCGGAGGTCACTTCGACACGGTGGTTGAGCGCCGGATGGTCAAGCACAGCGAAGCACGAGCGCACAGCGCCACCCTTGGGGTCATCGCAGCCGTAAACCAACCGAGCAATGCGCGCCTGTACCACGGCGCCGGCGCACATGCAACAGGGTTCCAGTGTCACGTAGAGCGTCGCGTGGCTCATCGCGTCGCCGAGGCGATAGTTGCCCAACTCCTTCGCCGCCGCCCGCAGCGCGACGATTTCGGCGTGCGCGCTGGGGTCGCAGTCGGTAATGGTCCGGTTTGAAGCTCGCGCCACCACTTGGTCGTCAATGACCAAGATGGCGCCCACAGGGACCTCACCCGCCTGGGCCGCCGCATGCGCTTCTTCCAGCGCCATCCGCATGTACTCAATGTCATTCGCGGGCACGGCCTGAGGATAGCACGGGTCTGCAAACTGCCGCGCTAACAGCCAAAGGGCAAAGGCGTAGAGCAGAGGCGCGCGGCAGGGGCAGAGGCTGGACATTTGATGAGTGGAGGAGCGGAACTTCGTGAACCGATGAATGGAATCAGCTGGCGGGCGCCGCGACCATATACTCCACGACGATGACGTCTAGGAGTCTACCTTCACGCCGTGCGTGCCGCTCGTGCCGTCCGGCCTCGCGCCAGCCGGTGGCCCGGCAGAGACGCAGGCTGTCGTAGTTGTCGGCCAGGACATGTCCGACCAGCTTGCGGTAGCCCAGGCGCTGCGCCTCGTTCTGCACCGCCCGCATCAGTTGCCGGCCGACACCGTAGTTGCGGAACTCTCGCCGCACAAACACGCTCACTTCGCCGACGTCGTCGAGCTGTGGCCGCCGGTCATAGCGCTCGATGGCGATCCAACCGGCCGTCCAACCACGCAGTTCGGCCACCAGGATGGGGTGTCGCGGATCTTGAGAGGCTCCGGCAAGCAGGCGGCGCTGTTCTTCCAGGCTGCGCGGCTCGGTCTCAAAGGTCACCCGGCCTTCCTGCACGGCTTCGTTGAAGATCTCGCGCAGGCCGGGCGCGTCTTCGTCCCGGGCGGGTCGAAACGTCAGGCGTGGTCCGGCTGCTGGGGTAGCCATGGCCGGGATTCTACCACCGCGCGCAAAGGCCAGTGAAGGGCAGTGCTTCGCCGCAACTTGCCTAGGCCCGAGGAACGCGGCAGCTTGAGCCGGCGGCCCCACCGCACTTCTCTGGCGCCGTTGAAGGCTGGCTGCTGCCCGCTGGAAGCTCGTCAGTCTTCGCCAGCCGGCGTTGGCGGCGTCGTTCGCGCCTTGACAATTCCGCTGCGCGGCCACAAACTAGCTTCGTATGTCGAATCTTACGGAATTGTTGGGTCGCATCTTCCAGGTTGATTTGCTCAAAGGTTTGGCCCTGACCTTTCGCTACCAGAATCCCAAGAAGATTTACACCGAGCAGTATCCGCTCGAGCGGCCGCTGGTGGCCGAACGCTACCGCGGCGCGCCGCGCTTGAACAACAATCCCGAAACCGGCGAGACGCTCTGCATTGCCTGCAATCTTTGCGCGCTGGCCTGTCCGGAAAACTTGATCGTGGTGGGCTGGGAGCGCGACGAAGCGACGCGCCGCAAGGTTCTGACCACGTTCACTTACGATACTTCGCGCTGCATGTTCTGCGGCCTGTGCGAGGACGCCTGTCCGACGGATTGCCTCGAGCTGACGCAGGATTTTGAAATGGCTAGTTACAGCCGTGAGGGTGCAATTTGGGACCGCCACCGGCTTGAAGAGGGCCCCACGCCGGCGCGATACACCCGATAGGCCTTTTTCTTGATTGCTGACGACGCACAAATGCAGAGGTTCGCGGCTTGCGGGTGACCTCGCACTGCGTTATAAGAGCGCTTCTTTCATGGAGCTAACTCAGGGCATCCTCCAAAATGGAACTTCGTAAGGATCCCATCACGCGCAGTTGGGTGGTTGTGGGCCACCCGGATGAGGCTTCGGCTGCTCCGGACGGATGTTTGCTTTGCCCTGGCCACGAGGCTGAGCATGCGGCGCTGCTGACGTTGCCGCCGCAGGGGCCCTGGCAAATCCGCGTCCTCCCGCACTTCAATCCGCTGTATCGCATCGAAGGCGAGCCCGGACGACAGGCCGACGGCATCTATGACCGGATGCGCCCTGTGGGTGCCCACGAGATCATCGTGGAGACCCCCGAGCACAACCGGAAACTTTCCGAGATGAGCGATGAGCAGATCGAGCCGGTCCTGGCCGCTTACGCGTCGCGGATCGCCGACCTAAAGCGCGACATGCGAATCAAGTACGTCACCGTGTTCAAGAACTGCGGGGCTCTTGCCGGCGAAGAGTGGGCGCACTCTCATTCGCAGCTCACCGGCACTACCTTCGTCCCGCGGCGGATCCTGTACGAACTGCGCTCCTCGCGGGAGTGGTTCCGGCAGAAGGAACGCTGCGTATTCTGCGACATCGTGCGGCAGGAAGAGAGGAAGGGTAAGCGCGTCGTGGACAGCCAGGGCGATTATGTGGCGCTTTGTCCCTATGCTGCGCGCGTGCCTTACGAGGTCTGGCTGATCAATCGCAAGCACAACCATCTGTTCGAGCAGCCGCGTCCGGGCGCCAACCGCCGTCATCTCGCCGCGTTGCTCGGCCGCATGCTCCGCCGGCTCGAGAAGGTTTCACAGGCCTTTCATCTGGTGGTCCACACCGCGCCCAACACCATCCACACCAAGGGGGAGCTCACCGACTATTGGAAGACCATCGTCGACGATTATCACTGGCACATCGAAATCCTGCCCATCGTACAGACCCGCAGCAAGTCCTACAGCATCAAGGAAGTTTATTTCAACGATCTCTTGCCTGAGCAGGCCGCCGAGCGGCTGCGCCAGATGGACGCTGGGGGATGACATCCGGCCAGCACGGCGGGATCCTTTCCAAGCTGGTGCTGCTTTTGGCTCTCTTGTCGTTGTGCGGCGTGTTGTACTTGCTGCGGCAACCGCTACTGCGAGCTGCGGGGGAGTTCTGGGTGGTAAACGAGCCGCTGGAAGCCGCCGACGCCATCCTCCTTCTGAGCGATGACAACTACCTTGCCGATCGCGCGGTGCGGGCGGCCGAGCTTTATCACGCTGGCTGGGCGCCGCGCGTCGTCGCCAGCGGGCGCCAGCTTCGACGCTACGCTGGCATCTCGGAGTTGATGCGGCGCGACCTGCTTGAGCGGGGTGTGCCGGGTAACTCCGTAGTCGTTTTCCCGCATACATCCGACAGCACCCGCGAGGAAGCGCAAGCCCTGCGAGGGCTCGTGGTGGAGCGCGGCTGGCGTCGCGTTGTCGTTGTAACCTCGAATTATCACACCCGGCGCGCGCGCTACATTTTTCGACGGGTCTTCCCTCCAGCAGTTCAGGTGCGGGTGACGCCTGCGCGGGACACCTACTACGACCCGGACGGCTGGTGGCACTCCCGCCAGGGGGTCAAGATCTTCTTCCGCGAAACATGGGGCACCCTCGTGGCCTTCTGGGAACTGCGGCATAAAGAATCTCCTGCGGCCGGCCGGCAGGTATCCCTGCGGGAGCCGTGCTATCCCTGGGCCTCCAGGGCAAGTGTTGCCTCTCAGGCACGGGGATAGCCCTCCGGTCGCCAATTCAGGTTGCCATGCCCGCCGCGTTGTACTATATTCCCGCGGCAGTAGCCCTCTCTCATTGAAGGTGGGGGTGTCCCAGGCGGGGGCGTCCCATTTGAGGAGGTTTCTGTGTGGCGCAAACAGGACGAGCCCAAGCCAACTCCCACGCCAGGTGATCGTGTGGTTTCCCCAGCGCCCGAGCGGACGCAGAACCTGGCCACGTCACCGAATGAACCGCGGACTGCAGCCGGCCATGTCAGTAGTGCGATAGTCATCAAAGGAGAACTCACCGGCAACGAAGACCTTTTCATTGATGGGGAGGTGAAGGGCACCATCCGCCTAGCCGACGGAAACTTGACCGTGGGTCCCAATGGCCGCGTCACGGCGGATATCGATGCGCGCGAGATCACCGTGCAGGGTAAGGTGACTGGCGCGCTCCGTGGCCGCGAGCGGGTGCAGATCGAGCGCACCGGTGACGCCGAAGGGGACATTGTGACCCGTCGCGTTTCCATCGAAGAGGGCGCGGTGTTTCACGGTAAGATCGATGTCGTTCGCGCCGAGGAGGCGCGCGCCGCGCGAGCCGGCGGGATGACGACTTCTACCGATTCCAAGCGACGCTTCTCCAACCCTGCCGAGGATTCACCGGAATAAGTCATGGGTCTGCTGAACAAGTTGCGCGTGGCTCACGACCGCCAGGCTGCGACACCGAGCGCCGGTGGAGACAAACACCCCACTGGCACCCCGGTGGGTGACCGATCCGGCCCCGCCTATGCGCTAGGTGTTCGCCTCTCCAACGGCCTGAAGGAATTCCTCTGGCACCTGAACGGCATTGGCAATGGCAGCCTGCTCGATCTTGGGCCAGTGTGGCAGACCACGGTCAGCTTCTTTGTCGAGCGCGGCTTCAAGGTGTACACCGAAGACCTGCTGGGGGCTTGGAAGGAGTTTCTGCGGGTTGAGGAGGACCGCCTGCGTGAGATAGCTCCGGGGATGGACGCGGTGGAGATGACGCCCGCCGCGCGCGCCGAACGCTTCCTGAGCAACAGCTTGCAGTACTCCCCGGACACCTTCGACGCCGTGCTAGCCTGGGACCTGCTTGACTATCTGGACGGCGAGTTGGTGCCGCGTGTGGTAACGCGGCTAACCGAACTTATCAAAGAGGGCGGCGTCATCCTGGCCATCTTCCACAGCCGCAAGCCGGACTGCTTCTTCCGCTACCGCGTCGTCAATGTCCAGAACTTCGAGCTCCTTCCTTCTCCTGCCCTGTTCCCGGCGCAGCGCATCTTTCAGAATCGCGAAATTCAGAACCTGTTCAGCCGGTTCCACTCCTCGAAGACCTTTGTGGGCCGCGACCAGCTCCGCGAAGGTCTCTTCATCCGCTAGCGGCAGCCGCCGATTTCGGCGAGCGCCTTTCCGATCCCGTTCGGGGGGTTTCTCTTACTTCTCTCGGGAAATCTTATGTCTTGCAATCGGCCTAGCGCAGGAGTAGAAGAGACATGAAGTTAGGCTACGGAGGAGAGATGACTCCACCGGGCTTAGAACGAAACCAAACTTGAACACACCGCTCATGCGGTGCGCGCCGCCGGCGACGCCCTAACGACGCCGCGACGGCAGCAAAAAAGTGGCCAATCGGGGAGCTGCCAGGCTCCCCGATTCGCTTTCTAGACTCCGAATGGCACGAATTCTCGCGGTTGAAAATAAGAACAGAGAGGGCTCTCCTTTCGTGGTGGTTCTTTGCTGGGCGAGTCGATTACACTCGCCTTGCTTAAATCCTCGTCCCGCGTTCGGCTGGGGTTCCCTGACGCACACTCGAGGCAGGCCTCGGAGGTTGCTTGCGGGTGTGTGCGCGCCGCTGCCGGAGCTGGCGACGCCTTTGGTTTCGCCGTTGCCTTCGTCGGCTGTTCCGCTTCCGTTGGCTTTCCTGCTGTTGGACTCGGTCCCGGCTCTGGCTGGATGTCTGCGGATTCGACGTGTTGGCCTGTCCCGGAGTGGTGCTTTGGGGGGTGCTGAGAAGCGGGCTCGCTGCCAGGGCAAGCGCCACGACCAATACTTTCTCCTTCCATCTTTTCATTTCCTTGCTCCTGATGGTCACTGGGTTGCTCGATTTGGCTCCCCGGCAAGGTAGAGCTGGGCCAGCGCCTCATCTCCTGCCGGGCTCTTGTTCCTCTGGTGCTCCTGCATTTGTTGTTGCAGAGGGAATCTCATTCACTTCTTCGGTTGTTGACTCGCGGACGACCCGCACAAGCTTCTGCACGACGCTCGGTGTGCAGGAACGATTGCATAGTAGAGGCGGAGATCAAACCTGTCAATGAAACACGAAGAATTCCGCCGCTATCACGGCGCAGTATGGCGGGAGGTCAGACGGGTCTTTGCCGTAGTGACGTTCTTATGCGTGTGGCAATCTAGCCGCCGAACTTCCACGACCACATCCAACGGATGACTTCGCGCTGATAGGAAATGATGTCAGACTGCCAGAGAATGGCCCACAGCATTAGGCTCATGGCCACGGCCGCTAAGGCCAAAGCCACTGCCAGGTGCGATTCGCTGGCGGGAACGGTGAGTCGGCGGAGCAGCGACATACTGGAGATCCTCCTGGTGAGCGCACACGTGGTTCGTGGCTTCGAGAAAACCGGCCAGTACCCGCGCCCAAGTTGCGAGCCCCGGAGGGACGATTCCAGAGCGTAATCGGCGGTGCAAGGGCAATTGGCGTGCCAACCTCCCCCGATGGCCCCATCTTTTCTAACCGTTGTATCTTAAGTGTATTACCAGCACATCCGGTCTTAGCTGCCGTGGCGTATGCGGCTTGTCATGCGCAATCTGTATCCCACTCCTGCCACTTGCCTTCCCAACTTGCGCCGTAACTCAGCGACTCTTGAAGACTTGGAGGACTGTCTGGTTCCATCCTGTGGGGCCGGGGGCCGGGCCCCGGGTGACGTGGGGTAGCCGCGATAACACGCTGCTATCGAAGCTGCCGTCCGGCTGGGGTAGCAATATCGCCTGGTCTACGGCCGAAAGTAGAGAAAGGTGGTTTGAACCATGGCCCAGTGCCACCGAGCGCAACCGGCTACGCACAGCGGTGCGGTAGAGCTTCACCAAGTAAGTCACGGCGCGACCCTCAGCATGGCCTGCAGAAAGATGCCAGAACCGCCCGGCCTGTGTGACTTCCATTCCGCGATGCCGGGCGGCTTGCACGAACTTGTTGATTACACTCTCGCTGGCGCCGGCGAAGAAGAACGGCTCGTCGAAGTCGCGCTGGCGGGCCAGTTCAGCTTGCCGGCGGCCAAGGCCGGTATTCTGTGCGATTTCCCGCGTGCTCATCTGGTGGAAGCCCACGACATCGGCTCCCACCTCTGCGGCAATTGCTTCGAGGGCCGCGGTGACCTCTGCATAGAGGCGGCCAAACGAAACACAGTGATAGCGGGCCACACGCTGCGCCCCTTCGACATGCAGATTGAAGTAACCCTCTGGGATGAAGATCCCGCCGCCTCTCTCAGTGACAAAGGGATGGGCGTTCGACAGCTTTCGCCGCAGGATTTCCAATTCTGCGCGGGTCTTACTGGTGACGAAGATCAGAGGCACTCCCCTCCGCTCAATCTCCTGGAGCGCTTCCTCAGCGGCAGACCAGGAGGAGGTGTGGGGATCGAGCAGCGTGCCATCGAGGTCCGAGAAAATCAGGTGTCGAGCAGGCAGCACGACTGGGAGGCCCACCGGCAACGCTTCAGGTGAAATGGCCGGCGAGGAAATCCTGCAGGGGCGCTATGAATCTTCGAGCCGGAGTACAGCACCGCCCTGGCAAGAAAATGGCAGCGTCAACTACCCCCGACTCCGGCTTCATAGGGCTCTGACACTTGTCCCCCGCGAAGCCGGAGGCACTTTATCTGTCCGGGGCAAATCGCCCGGTTAGCAGTTAGTTGCCCGAAGTCGTCTGATTAATCTTCGGGATGCTCAGGTAGCCGAGCACCTTGTTCTTGCTCACCTGGTTGATCACCAGCTCGAGGGGTTGCCGCGCGCCCTGGGTGTAAAAGAAGATTGGTTCATTGATGGTCCGGTTGCGCTTCTCCACACGCAGGTCTGCAACCACCAGGGCTAAGGTGAATTGATGGTTTTTCGGGTTGGTCCCGCGCAGCTCGACGGTGATATTGCCGACCTTTTGCGGCTTGCCCTTGCCCTGCACTGAGAACTCGATGTACTCGCGCTCTCCGAGCCGACGGAGCTGGTCAATCTCGTCATGGTTGCGGGCGATCAGAGTTCCCAACTCGCTCCGCGCCATCTGGAAATCCTTCCTGGTGGTATCGAGATCGCCGCGGACCACAGTGACTTCGCTGCTGACCGCTTTGACCTCTTCGGCGCTGGCCTTTGTGGCCAACTCACCTTTGATGGAGCTGTCCATGGCGGCGATTTGCTTTGCATTCTCTTCACGGGCTTGCGCCGCCTCTTGGCGGGCCTTCTTCAGCTCGCCCTGAGTAATGCGCAGCCGCTTGGTCACCAGGCTGAGTTCCCCCTGCAACCCGGTATTGACCTCTTCGGTCTTCGCCAATCGCTGCTGGAGCGCTCCCGAATCTTTGGCAAAGCCTTCCTTCACTGTTCTGATTTCAGTGCCCAAGACTTCTTGGGCCTGCCTAGCCTGGTTCGAAGCGCTCCACGCAAGTCCAAACGATATTCCTGACAAAGCACCCAGGAGAACTATGGCCATAATCAGCCATGTGGGTGTTCCCGCGCGTACCGCTTCCCCAAATTCACGTTCTTCAGTCATATTCCTCCCCCCACAAAAAGTGGAAGCTTATATCTTGCACTAGCAAGACTTACGCCAAAGTTTCGCCCACCGAATCTCTCGTATCCCATTGAAATCAAAATGGTTATTTTATGCCTAATATCCGCGGAAGACGAAAACAAGTACTAGTACTAGGAATCTTTACTTGCACTAGGTGCTTTCGGCTTGAAACTGGTGTGTTGGCCTGTCCAAGAATCGGGCGAGCGACTTCAGAGTCGCGGCTGAACGACCACGGCAGAGGGGCTATAGGGCCCTTTTATCCCTCCAGATGACCCTGGCGGCGAAACATATCGAGTAAGTGCTCGGCGCTCTCGAAGAGATGCGCCTGCATTCCGGCCTGGAGACCCGCCTCGACATATTCTCGAGCGTCATCGATGTAGAGGACTTGCTCTGGAGCAGCGCGGGCCTCGACGATGGCTCGCCTGTAGATGACCGCGTCGGGCTTGCAGGCGCCCACGGCACAGGAATAGACCCGAGCGGCGAAGTAGCGGGGGAAACGAAAATTTGCTTCCAGATAGGCTACGTGGATGGGATCCGTATTCGAGAGCAGCACCAGGCGGTGGCGGCGAGCGAGTTGCTGGAACAGGTCTTCGCCGAGGATGGGCTCCAGATCGAGGGCGCTGTTCCACGCTGCGCAGAACTGCTCAAATGTGTGCGTGGACTTCAGGCGGCGAGCGAGATGCTTGTGCCATTCGCGCGGCTCGATCCGCCCTTCTTGCCACTCACGCCACCGCGGATCGGTTTCGATCGTGGTCCAGACTCGCTCGGGAGAGAGGTTGGCGCCGCCCCCGAGCGTGGTCAGAGCGCGTTTCAGGTTGACGCTCACGATTACGCGCCCGATGTCAAAAATGATTGCCCTGACAGCCCTCCAGGACTCTGGAGCTTGCGGGCTTGTGCGGGAGAGCTCGGCCACGGCTAGTCTTGGCCGGCTTCCGCGTCTGGTTGGGGCGGGGAAAGAGAGGTGGTCACTTTCTGAGGCTTCTGGAACTTCGCGCGCAGCACGCCGAAGATGGCCGGTAGTAGCGAGAGGAAGACGACCACAGCGATCACCCAGTGGATGCGCCGGCTGAGGATTTCGGGCCCCACCAGCCTGCCGAGGAAGTACCCCCCCAGCACCGTCGATCCCACCCAGAACAATCCGCCGAAGACGTCGTAAGCGAGGTAGTGGCTATAGGTCATCCGCGCGGCACCGGCCACCAGGGGACAAAACGTCCTGATAATGGGCACGAAACGCGCCAAGATAATGGTTTTGCCGCCATGCCTTCCGTAGAACCGATGGGCGTGCTCGAGATGGCGCTTCTTAAACAACAGTGAGTCTTGGCGGCGATAAAGCGCTTGGCCGGCCCTCCTTCCGATCCAGTAGCCGACCTGGTCGCCCACGATCGCACACAGCGGTACCAGAATCAGCAGCCACGCCAGGTCCAGATGCCCCGCGGCGGCAAAGATGCCCGCTGTCACCAGCAGCGAGTCACCCGGCAGGAAGAAGCCGACGAAGAATCCCGTTTCGATGAAAACGATTGTGCAAACTAGAAGCGTGCCGCCCCAGTGGATCAGCCCTTGGACGTCATAGACAAAGTGAAAGAAGTGTTTGAGAGACTCGAACAAGCGTCCTCGCCGTTAGAACCGTGGGAGTCCGGCGCGGCGGCATTCTGGCCAGCCAGAAGACTCCGCCCTATACGGTAACAGAAAACGGCGGGGTTCTCGTTGCATTCTTGCCAGAGCATCACTAATGAGCCCACTGAGGCGAGCCAACTTCCGATGCGGGTCAGCGAGCCGTCCCTTGGTTCCAGCCTGGCTCGCTGGTCGGGCGATCGGGCGCGGCAGGCTTGGTTTTCTCTGGCAAGCGCAGTAGTTGACGCAGGCGCGGCAAGGCGGCACGCGCCGCTGCGGCACCGGCGGCGATGGCTTCATCGGCGCGATTGAACTCATCCCAGTCGATGTGCTGGACGTCCGGCTCGAGCAGGATATCTGCCGAAGACGACCATGATTCGGTCTGGTGCTTCTGTGCTGCTGAGACGGCCCGGCTCACCACCTGAAATAGGTTCACCGGCGCGCTACCGTTCCAGTTGTTGAAGCCGACGGAGACGCCCAGCACGCAGCGCGCGCCAAGATCCTTCGCTTGGCGCGTGGGCACGGGAGCCACCAGGCCCCCATCGGCCAACCAGTGCTCACCCACCTGCACCGGCTCAAACATTCCCGGGAAGGCGCAACTGGCCCGGATGGCATCTATCAGTCCACCGCTGGTGAACACATAGGGCTCGCCCGTGCCCAAATCGGTGGCCACCACTGCGGTGGGGATGATCAGCTCTTCAAAGGTTAGGGCGATGAAGGAGCGTCGAATCAGCTCGGCCATGCGGTCATTGCTTGCCAGGCCCAGGCGGGAAAGCTTCCAGCGGCCAAAATCGCGGAATTGGATGCTGCGGCAGATCGATGCCATCCGTGCCACAGGAACACCACTGGCGTAGGCACCGCCCAGGATGCTACCCACACTTGTGCCGGCGATGTAGGAGATTGGGATTTGATTCTCTTCCAGTACCTGGAGCACGCCCACGTGCGCGAACCCGCGCGCGAACCCCCCGCCCAGCGCCACTCCCAGCCCATCTGGAGCGGGACTCTCGCGGCGCTTTGGGATGCGGCGGACTTGGTCCAGCAGCGGTTCGATCAGGGCGCGGTAAATTGCACTCATGCACCTAACATGTCGAATCGCTTGGACTTCGACAATGGCCCCAACGAACCATCGAATTGGTACTCGTGTACCTCTCACCCTCCTGGACTTGTGCCGCAACGGGTAACAGTACCTTCCTACTAGGAGATTAGAGCCTCTGTACCATTCCGCGACACCCGCTTCCCGCTCAGAATCATCTCGCGCTTGAGGATCTATCTGAGGGGGGCATTAGACATGGAAAGCCCTTTTGCATTCTGGATGAACCAATCGGTTGTCTTGCAAATTAATGCTGGCGACTTGAAGGTGCCACTCCGGGGAACAATTGTCGGCGAGTCGAACGACGCGGTGCGCTTCCGCATCGGCGAGGGCTGGGACGTGGATATCTACAAGACCATGATTCTGGCCGTGGAAGAAGACAATTGGGTGAGCATCATCACCTAGCTAAAGTAAAGAAGAGAAGTCACGACCGTGGATGGGAATCACCAAAAACGCATTGACGAGCGCTCCGCAGCCGTCCTGCTCGGTTTGAGGATCGCGGAGCTCCGGCGGCTTTCGCGCCTGTCCAGCCTCGGCCTGGTAGAGAAAAACGACCCCAGCGCGCCGATGGCTTTCACCTACGAGGAGCTGCGCAGGCTCTGCTTGTTAGTTTCGCCCTCGATGGATTAGCGCTGTACAAAAGAGTTTCTTCCGGCCCTGCCTCTGTCTCAACCCCCCGGCCCCGGGCTTTCACCCCCCTGAAGAGCCCGGGGTCTTCTTCTTTTCACTCCCAAACCAAGGCAGTTCGATCCTTCTTGTCGTGCCGAGCCAGCCGATCAAAGACTCTTCTCGGGCCAAGGATCTCTCTGCGCGATTGTTCACGGTGCGCACCAACCTCCAACTTCCATCCTCCAACTGGCCATGCTAGTATTTCTGGAACGCCGCGCCCCACAAAAGCATCCGGGGCGCAAACGGCGCGCCCGTAGCTCAGCTGGATAGAGCGTCTGGCTACGAACCAGAAGGTCGGGAGTTCGAATCTCTCCGGGCGCGCCA
>QHYU01000026.1 GCA_003224235.1 Acidobacteriota bacterium | reverse complement strand
GCGCGAGGCGCGGTGCCGCTGCCGCGGGATTTCGGCAGCGAGACCATCTCGACTTGCGGCGCATCGGCCGGTGCGCGTGGGACTTCCACGACCCAAAGAAAGCCGTCAGGGGTTTCCGAGAGCGTCAACCGGACTTCCGCGCTGGGTGCAGCAGATCGCGGAACCAACTGAAGCCCTCGGGATTGCAGCTCGGACTCGAGGGTGCGGCGGACCTCGGCAACCTCTAAGCCACTCATTGAGGAGAGGTTGCGCAGGTCGAGGAAGATAGCTTCGCGCGGAGGAAGCGCCGCGGCGATTTTGTCCGCTAGTTGGCGCGAGGCCGCGGCTAAACTGCTGTCAGGCGTGTCCGCCAAGGAGACTCCCGGAACAGCAAACAACAGCATCAAAATAAGAATCGCCAGCAGGAGAAAGAGGACTCGGCGAGTGGCCCGCATGGTACGCCCCGGTGAATTGCTCATCATAGCATAGACAACCGCCGTCACTGCCGGGCGGCTGGGTGGCAACGGCCAAGAAATCCTGCCGCAGCCCCGGCGCACCACAAAGAAAACAAGGCAATTATGCGGAACCCAGGCACGCCGCGCTGCGTACACTCAGACGTGCACATCCGAAAGCTAAGTGATAGGATGCGCCGTCTGGTAGCCGCAGGGTTCTTGTCTTGCCTGTGGGGGAGGGGTAAAGAAACATCATGAAGCCGATGCCAACTATGGTGGTGGTGTGCGTGCTGCTCGTAGGCTTACTAGGAACGGCACTGGTAATGAGCCCTGCAGCCGCGCTCAGCGCAACCGGCCTCAAACCAGTCCCGCCGCTCCGCGCTTCGAAACCGTCAGTCGCGGCGACCGCGCCGCCGGAAGCGCGCCTCGAAACGAGATTGATGCGCTACCCGGATATCTCGAAAGACAGCGTCGTCTTTGTCTATGCGGGCGACCTGTGGGTCTCGCCGCGCGCGGGCGGCTTGGCGCGCCGGCTGACCGCGCATCCGGGCGACGAGCTCTTCCCGAAATTTTCTCCGGACGGGAAGTGGATCGCCTTTACCGGGGAGTACGACGGCAACGCCGATGTGTACGTGATTCCCTCCGAAGGCGGCGAGCCGCGCCGATTGACGTTTCACCCCGGCGATGATTTCGTGCTGGGCTGGACACCTGACAGCAAGAAAATCCTTTTCCGCTCAAACCGCGCCAGTGCTCCGGCACGCTATCAGCGGCTGTTCCTGGTGTCGCTCGAGGGCGGCCTGCCGGAGATGCTGCCGGTGCCCCGCGCCAGCTTGACCAGCTTTTCTCCCGACGCGCAACGCATCGCCTACACTTCGACATCGCAGGAGTTTCGCACCTGGAAGCGCTACCGCGGCGGCTGGAGCCCCGCCATCGGCATTTACGACCTGAAAAAAAACACCTATGAGGAGCTGCCGCGAGGCAAGGGCATGGACATGTTCCCCATGTGGCATGGGAACACGATTTACTTTATCTCTGACCGCGATGGCACGATGAACCTCTATCGCTACGACCTCGGCAGTAAGCAGACGCGCCAACTCACCAGCTACCAGGAGTACGACGTCAAGTGGCCCAGCCTGGGGCCCGATGCCATCGTGTATGAGAACGGCGGGCTACTCTATGCGCTCGACCTCGCGAGCGAAAAGACCAGCAAAATTCCCATTTCGGTGGCAAGCGACGCCATCACGGCCCGACCGGAGATCAAGAGCGTGGCCGGGCGCATCGGCACATTCAATCTATCGCCCGGCGGCGTGCGCGCGGTGTTTGAAGTGCGCGGCGACATCGTCACTCTGCCGGTCGAGCACGGCAGCCCGCGCAATCTGACTGCGAGCCCGGGAGTGCACGAGCTGAACCCAGTGTGGTCGCCCGACGGCAAGTGGATTGCCTACCTTTCGGACCGCACTGGCGAGTACGAAATTTACCTGCGGCCGCAGAAGGGCGGCGACGAGGTGCGCGTGACCTCCGACGGTGGCGTGTACCGCTACGGGCCGCTATGGTCGCCCGACAATAAGAAGCTGCTCTACTGGGACAAGAAGCTGCGGCTGTGGTACGTGGACATCGAGAAAAAGCAGCCGGTACAGATCGACCAGGGGGAGTACGGCGGCATCGAGGGAGGTGACTGGTCCCCGGACAGCCGCTGGGCAGCCTATGCAAAGCCTGGACCCAATCTGTCCAGCGCGATCTACCTCTATTCGCTCGAGCAGAAGAAGATCTTCCCGGTCACCGACGGCTTTTATGACGACACCAATCCCGTCTTCGATCACAACGGCAAATACCTGTACTTCCTCTCCCAGCGCTTTTTCTATCCCAGTGCGGGCCGCTTCGATCAACGCTTCAACTATTACAGCACCACCGGCATCTTCGCCGTCACACTGAAGGCGGACGAGGCGTCGCCCTTCGCTTTGCAGAGTGATGAGGAGAAGGAAGCCGCCGAGAAGGACGACAAGAAGAAGAACGATACTGAGAGCAAGGAGGACAAGAAGAAAGACGCCGCGGGCGAAACCAAGCCGGGCGCCGCTGCCGCCGCGAGCACGGAAAAGCAGGGCGAGAACAAACCGGAAGAAAAAAAGACCGAAGAGAAAAAAGGAGACGAGAAGAAGGCCGAGGACAAGGCGCCCAAACCTATCCAAGTGGACTCGGACGGCATCGGCCAGCGTGTCGTGCACGCGCCGATTCCTGCGGGGATCTACGACAACCTCCAGGCCCGGAAGGAAAAACTCTTCTACCGCTCCATCCCCATCGAAGCCAGACAAGCCGGCCTGCCTGGCCCGCCGCGACCCCGGAACACGCTGCACGTCTTCGAAGTCGCCAAGCGCGAAGACAAGGTCCTGCTGGAAGGCATCAACAACTACGATCTGGACAAAGACGGCAACAAGGTGATCTACCACGCGGGCGAAACTTACGGTGTGGTGGACGCGGTACCGGGCAAAGCCAAGGTAGGCGAAGGCAAGCTGAACACCGCAAGCCTGCAGATCCTGGTCGATCCCCGCGCGGAGTGGAAGCAGATTTTCCGCGAGGCCTGGCGGATTGAGCGCGACTTCTACTGGGATCCAAGTATGGGCGGGCTCGATTGGGACAAAATCGGCAAGCGCTACGAAGCCCTGCTGCCCTGGGTGGCGCACCGCAGCGACCTCAACTACATCATCGGCGAAATGATCGCGGAGTTGAGCACCTCCCATACCTACGTAGGTGGCGGCGACGTGCCGGACCGCAAGCGCGTCAACGTTGGCCTGCTGGGCGTGGACTGGGAGTCCGATCAGGGCTACTACCGCTTCAAGAAAATCTATCGTGGCGAGAACTGGAACGAACAGGGGCGCTCTCCCTTGACCGAGCCCGGACTGAAGGTAAAGCCGGGCGATTACCTGATAGCAGTGAATGGCGCGGCAATGCGCGTGCCCGCCAACCCGTACTCGTACTTTCAGAACTTAGCCGACCAGGTCGTCACCCTCAAGGTGAACGACAAGCCTGGCGCGGAAGGCGCCTGGGACATCAGCGTCAAGCCCATCGCCAGCGAAACCTATCTGCGCTATCTCGACTGGGTGGAGTCGCGGCGCAAGATGGTCGCCGCGGCGACCGGCGGACGCGTCGGCTACATGCACGTACCCGACACAAGCATCTCGGGCATCATTATGTTCGACAAATATCTGAACGCGCAGATCGGCAAGGACTCCATCATCGTGGACGAGCGCTACAACGGCGGCGGCAGGATTCCCGACTTCTATACCGAGAAGCTTCAGCGCCACCTGCTCAGCCTGATCGCGCCGCGGGAAGGCAAGGACGTGCCGTGGCCTTTGGTGGCCATCTACGGGCCGAAGGTGATGATCGTGAACGAGCTGGCTGGCTCGGGCGGCGATGCTTTTCCCTGGTTCTTCCAGCGGCAGAAGATCGGCCCGATAGTAGGCACGCGCACTTGGGGCGGACTGATCGGCATTTCCCGGCAGATTCCGCTGATGGACGGCGGGTTCGTCACCGCGCCGGAGTTTGCCTTCTGGTCCACCGATCATGGCGGCGAGTGGATTGTGGAGAACCACGGCGTCGATCCGGACTACGTGATCGAGCAGCGGCCCGATCTGGAAGTCGGTGGGCACGACCCGCAGCTTGAGAAAGCCATCGACCTGGTCAAGGAGGGGTTGAAGAGCTACCAACCGCCGCCACCGCGGCCCAAGTACCCCAAGAAGAATTAGCAGCTGCGTGTAACGGCGGCGTCCCGCTGGCGGTTTTTGTGTGCGGATCGCGGCGGCCGTTGCGCAACAGCCGGCGAGACGCCCGGCGGTACAGAGTCGCAGGCTGATGTCCACCGCTACACAATTCCCGCCAAACCGCTAGCCGGGTGGCCCCCGCTCCGATGCCGGGGGCGGCGGTCCCCGATACCAAGTGGAGCCACCCGCAAGGGGTTTTGGCTAGCGGAACTTTTTCCGGACGGTTCGCTCGCCTTGCGAATCCACTAGGGCCGGCCGTGCGGCTCATTATTCCGTGGACGCTGCGTTCCGTTCGGCCGCGGCGCATCGCCGGGTTCGTCCGGGGGATCCTCGGGCTGAGTCGCGCCGCTGGCTCCGGCGCCACTGAACGCCGAGCGCATGACGTCGTTGGCGAAAAAGTACTTGCCGTCGGTTGGCACCATCATGATCTGCAACTTATCGGAGAGCCGCTCCGCAATAATCTTTTGAATCAGCAGCGGGTTCTGCTTGAGCACCAGTGCCTCGAGCTTCATGCGTTCGGCATCGGCGGCCGCGGTGACGCGAATGCGATTCGCGTCGGCCTCGGCGAGCAGCTTGCGGCGCTCGAGTTCGGCCTTGCTGTCGATGACCTTGGCGGCCGCGGCAGCCTCTGCGTTTTTCAGCGTGGCCTCCTTGCGCGCTTCGGCCTCAAACCGGCTCTGCTCGATCTGTTTCTGCTTGAGCGGCAGCGTGTACTGCATGGCGTCGGCTTCGCCCTTGGCTTGCAGCACGCGTGTTTGCGCCCCGGCCTCTGCCTGCTTCACGTCGCGGATCTTCTGCGCCTCGGCCTCGAGCTCGGCGATGCGCACCTGTTTCTGCTTGATCTCGGTCTCGAAGCCCAATCGCTCATTCTCCTGTTCCTTCAGCAGCAGTCCTTCCAAGCCCTTGGCGTATTCGGCGGGCAGCACGATGTCGCGCACCATGACTTCTTTCACCACGATGCCGTCGGCGGCCAAGCGCGCGGTGATCGCGTCGGCGGCGCGCTGCCGAAGTTCCTCGCGGCGCGTGGCGAAGATCTCGCGCACGATGTAGTTCGGCGTTGTCTGGCGAAAGACAGCGGCCACCACCGGCGCGACGATTTGCTCTTCGAGCGGCTGCGCCAGATTGGCGTGAATCGAGTCCAGGCGCTTGGGTTCCAGCCGCCAGCGCACCGCGACAGCCATACCGATCGAGAGGCCTTCGCGGCCGGTCACTCTGAGGAGTTCTCCTTTTTTCTTGGGATCCTCTGCGGCGATGGTGGTGAAGACGTGGTCGCGCACGTTGTACTCGGCCACGCGCTCAACGAGCGGGAGAACGAAATGCACGCCGGGATAGAGCGTACCCGGACGCACGCCCGAAATCTGGCTGACGCGCACGCCCGCCGTGCCGTCCGGCACAACGACAATGCTCAGGCCCAGCAGCAGGGGCAGCCACGCCAGCCCGGCTAATTTTCCCGCCACGCTCCATCGCACCGGGCGAATCAGGCCAACGGGCCGCGCGGGCTCCGCGCCGGGTGCGGCGGCCTCGCCGCCTCCGAGCAGCCGGCGGAGTTGGGCGGCCACGTAAACGTCGTAAGCGATGATGGCTGCGGCACCGGCAAACAGCCCGATGCCCGCCGCAAGCAGCAGGTACTTCAGTAACAGCATGGTGGTTCCTCCTTCGACCTCGTTCAGGGCAGGTCCTTAGCGATTGAGCCCAGCTTTACAAGCTCGGGGCAATCCCTTTGACGCCTCCGGGACCACAAACCGTGTCGTGAGCCGGCGCCACCCGATAGCGGCGGGACGTGCGACGACACGTGGCGCGACACGCAGGCGTCGCCGCGTCGCCTGATTTGCAGTGGGCAGCAGGCTGAAGGCACCATGCAGGCATAGCCGCACAAGTGCCGCGGAGAGCGACACAGATAGCGCCAGCGCCCCTGCATGTCCGGCGAGTGCCATCAGATTTTCCATGTTCGATCTCCTCGATCTTCACGTTTCCGATTCGCAACCGGCTCAATTTTGTGTGCCAGCGGCAGCCGCAACGACCGGCGCAGCCGCAGGAATCTCTACCGCCGCCATCGTGGACGCGGCACGTGGCACGGTCACATCGGCGTCACTCCCGCTGAAGCCAAAGATTTGAGCGAGTTCCTCGGTGCGTTCGGCGTACAGCTCGACCACATCCCCGGCACGCACCATCTCGAATAGTTCCTCAATGTCGCGGTTGCGCATGCGGATGCACCCGTGCGAGACATTGCGGCCGATCGAGCGCGGCTCGTTTGTGCCGTGGATGCCGTAGCCGCGCTGGCCCAGGCCCAGCCAGCGTGTGCCCAGGGGATTGCCTTCGCCCGGCGGAACGATTTTCCCGGGGGCGTAGTAGGTGGGCTGCGGTATGCGCTGGGCGATCTTGAAATCGCCGGCCGGAGTGGGGCTGACCTTTGCTCCCACAGCGACCGCATACGTCTTCACCACGCGGTTGCCTACAATCAGCGCCAGTTTGTGGTCCGGGATGCTGACGACAATTCGACGCACCGCGACGCTCTCAGACCGCTCGCTGCTTTGCCCCACGAGCTTGGTTCGGTTGGCTTGCTTCTCCTGGGCCATTGACTCGGCTACCGTCACCAGAAGGATGGCCGCCAGCGCCGATCCGCCACATGGCCGTCTCCTTGTCTGCCGGTCTTCAGTTTTGGCAGTGGCACACGCGTGACCAATCTACAGGCAATTGTAAATAAAGGAGTTACAAGCTGGGTGAGCCGCGCACGGCGTGGCCGGGCCAACACGCTGTGGGTGGGCGAACGCGGCCCGGCGGAAAGACATGAGCCTCCCCCGCGCCTCTAGAAGTGGGACTCATCCCGCGGCCGGCAGGCTTCGGTTATACTTCGCGGGAAGGAGTAGAGCGATGGACGGCGGACCGGGGATCAAGATTGGCCGCATCTTAGGTATTCCGATTTACCTGCACGCCAGTTGGTTCATCATCTTTGCGCTGATCACATTCTCCCTAGCCAAGCAGTTTGCCTATCAGCACAGTCACTGGACCGACGCGCAGCACTGGGCGGCAGGGCTGATAACCAGCCTGCTCTTCTTCGGCTCGGTGCTGTTTCACGAGCTGGCGCACAGCGTAGTGGCGTTGCGCTACCGCATCCCTGTGGTTTCGATCACGCTGTTTATTTTCGGCGGTGTGGCGCGCATCGGACGGGAGCCCGGCAGCGCCAAACAAGAGTTCAATATCGCTATCGCCGGGCCATTCTCCAGTTACCTGCTGGCAGGCGGCTTCAGGCTGTTGATGGGAGTCTTCCCGTCGAGTGACATGCTGGGTGCGCTGGCCGAGTGGCTCTCGATCACCAACCTCGCGCTGGCAACCTTCAATCTGATCCCCGGCTTTCCCCTTGACGGCGGACGCATTCTGCGGGCGCTGGTGTGGGGAGTGACTGGCGACTTCGCGCGCGCCTCGCGCATTGCCGCACGCAGCGGGCAGCTCGTGGCTTACGGGCTGATCGTCTTCGGTATCTGGCGCTCGCTCACCGGCAGTTTCCGTGATGGGCTGTGGCTGGCCTTCATCGGATGGTTCTTGCTAACCGCGGCGCAGGAAAGCTACGCGCAGGTTGCCGTTCGCGCGGCTCTCTCCGGGATCCGGGCCGCGGATATCATGAGCCGCGACCTGCCCACGGTCGGGCGAGCCACCTCGCTCGAAGACTACAGCTACGAAGTGCTGCGCACCGGCCGCCGCTGCCACCTGGTAGTTGACAATGGGGCACTGATCGGCTTGATGAGCGTGGCCGCGCTGAATCGCGTGCCGCGCGAGGAGTGGGCGACCACCTCAGTGCAGGCCGCGATGATCCCGCGCGAGCAGATCCGCTGGGCTGCGCCCGAAGAACCTGTGCTGGCCCTGCTCGAGCGCATGCAGAGCGATGACGTCAACCAGGTGCCGGTGGTAGCCAATGGCACCGTGGTGGGCATGGTCACACGCGAGTCCATCCTCCGGGTGGTCCGGGCGCGCGCCGAGGTTGGCGATCTTGCCAGCCATTAAGCCGATTCCCAGCCGACGCTGTCATGTTGAGTCCGCCGTGGCGGACGAGAAAACGCAAGTACGCCGTCAAACCAACTCTCGCCAGCAGTTGTTGCCGCTGTCATTTCGAGCGGAGCGAGAAATCTCTCAGAGGGATCCCTCGGGTCTCGCTTGCGTCAGGGCACGGATTCAGCCGTGCCGTAAAAGGCTTGCAAAAAGAGAGGCTCTTAGCCCCTGAGGTCCTGTGTTCCCAAGAGGTGAGGAATCCATGCCTCGATTGCCGGAGCCTTTGTAGCGCCGCCCTTTAGGGCGGCAGGCCGTTGCCCAGAGGTGAGGAATCAGTGAAGCGATTGCGGGTGGCCATACAAGGCGAGCGCGGCTCCTTCAGCGAAGAAGCGGCGACAAAACTCTTGGGGCCGCAGACCTCTGTGCTGCCCTGCGCCACATTCGCCGCAGCCTTTTCCCTGGTGCGCGGCAGGCGCGCGGACCGCTGCCTGGTGCCCATCGAAAATACCCTCGCCGGCTCGGTGCACGAAAATTACGATCTTCTGCTCGAGCATGGCTTCTGGGTCGAAGCAGAGGTGAATCTCCGCATCCGCCACATGCTGATTGCCCGGCGAGGAGTGGCCCTCCGCAACATCAAGAAGGCCCATTCGCACCCGGTGGCGCTGGCGCAGTGCCGCAAGTTCTTTGCCCGGCACCCGAAGATCGAGCCGCTGACGGCGTACGACACCGCGGGCAGCGTGAAGATGATTGTTGAGCAGGGCAGCACGGACGCCGCAGCGGTAGCGGGTCGCGCCGCAGCCGCTGCGTATGGCGCGCGCATCGTGGCGCGAGACATCGAGGATGACCGCGAAAACTTTACCCGCTTTCTGCTAATTAGCCGCGCGGCCCGCCAGCGGCCCGACGCAAACAAGACCTCCATCGTCTTCACTACTAAGAACGTTCCTGGCGCGCTGTTTCGCTGCCTGGCCACGTTTGCCCTGCGCGACATCAACCTGACCAAGATCGAATCGCGGCCCTGGCGCGGCCGTCCCTGGGAATATCTCTTCTATCTGGACTTCCTCGGCCGCCCCGAAGCCACCCCGGGTCGCCAGGCGCTCTCTCACCTCGCGGAATTGACATCGTTTCTGCGCGTGTTGGGCTGCTACCCCCGCAGCCGGCTGAGATAGGACAGATCCCCAGCGGCAACATGCCTCCTCAAACTCTAGTATGTGCTGTAATGAGCAGACTCTATGGAGTGAGCTGGACGGTATTGCAAGCCCCCATTCTTGCCAGGCCAAGCCCTTGACTTCATTAGGGTTAGGACAGCATTGCAACAGCTACCTAATGTTTTCGTAGTATTGCTAAGCTTCGTATCAGTCGATATCGTTCCGAATCGTTCCGACTTTCTGACCAAACCTAAACGTGGAGTGGCTATGACCTCTGATGCCGGTAGTGCCCATCTCGCCTCTCTCGCTTCTGCCCGCAGAGGCTTGCTCGTACAAGTGTTTGTCGCCCTGATCCTTACCATCTCGATCGGTTCTTACTTCTGGGTGGATTCGCGATATCCTGCGCTTCTCAAGAAGCTCCACAGCGGCAAAGCCGTCCGCCTAAGTGGGACCCTGAGTTTCGACGCGCTAATGCCGGTCGCTCCCCAAATGCCTCTCACCACCCGAATCGGCCATACCACCGTGAATTGGATGTGGACGAATCGCATCGGCATGACCTTCGGCATTTGCTTCGGCGCCGCCATGCTTACGCTGCTTCCGATGCTGCCCAGAATACGATTCAACAGTGCGGCGGCGAACACCTTTCTAGGTACCGTAACAGGTTTACCCCTCGGGGTATGCGCCAACTGCGTCGCTCCCATTGGTCGGAGCCTATTCAATGCAGGCGCGAGTCCCAGCACAGTGCTCGCGGCTATGATCAGTTCGCCGATGTTGAACGTGGTGGTGCTGGCGATGGTTTTCACTTTGTTTCCGCTTGGCATCGCTTTGGTGCGGCTGGCTGTCCCATTGGCTCTACTCGCATTGGTGCCTTTGCTCGCCCGGCAAACCAGCCCTGCCGCGGAAGTACCTTCCCTGCTCCCGGTTGCTGGTGGATGGGTGCGGCCAACGGCCGGAACACTAAAACAGTACTTCAAGAATTTGGCGCGCCTGGGCGCCGCTACGATTCCGCTGATGCTTCTCGCGGCACTCTTGGGCGCCTTAGTCGCCGAACTGATTCCAGCACCCGACATTCCGGCTAAAGTAAGTTTGCTAGGGATTGTGCTCGTGGCCCTCGTGGGCACGTTCTTGCCAGTACCAATGGCTTTCGACGTGGCCGCCTCATTCGTGCTTATGGTGCGTGGTGTTCCAATGCCGTACGTGGCGACTTTGCTGTGCACTCTGGGGGCATTCAGTGTTTACCCGCTTCTCATACTTGGCCGAACGATTTCCTGGCGCACCGCTGTCAAGCTTTTTGCAGCCGTTATGTTGTTGGGGATTGCTGCCGGAGCCGCTACAGCCTTCGCACAACACAGTTTGTAGTTTTCTTCCTCGAATCGCGGGCCTGGCGCGCCCGGCCCTGGGAATATCTCTTCTATTTGGATTTTCTCGGCCGCCCGGAAGCCACCCCAGGCCTCCAGGCGCTCTCCCACCTCGCGGAACTGACATCGTTTCTGCGCGTCCTGGGCTGCTACGCCCGCAGCCGGCTGCGATAAGACACTCCTTAGCACGGTGCTGGAAAACCGCCAGGTGTCATTCCGCCAGGGTCAACGCTGCTGCCAAGGCGTTTTTATGCCCCATTCTGGACGCCGTGAATGTGTGGCTCTCTGCCAGCCCGGAAGATCTTGCCGAGCTGCTGTTCACAACGCGGCGCGGGACACCCATTGACGCGAGCCGCTTGTCGCAGTGATTGCCGCAGCAAAGCGTGGATCTTTTAACGCAACGTGGCACCGATGACAAACGTCCTAGACCTCGGGCGTGATGTTTGCCGCATTGGAGGTAGGCATGTGGAACGTGAGGCTGCCCGAGGACTTCTCGACGACTCTGCTATCCATGTTGTTCGCCATGCTCAGGGAGAAAGGATCGAGAGCGACTGTCCTGAACCTTCAAGTTATGTTGCCAGATGGGCCTGGGTCCCTCAAAGCCGTTTTCCCGATGAGCGATGAAACTGAAGTGTGGATGTGCAGAGACTTGTGGTCAATATGGGATGGAGGTCGAGGGGCAACGGAAGAGGACAAAAATCTATTCCGTCAAAAGAAACCAGATGTGTGGTGCGAGGACGAGGGGCATATCCTTTTCATTGAAAACAAGACTGGCGGTGGCAGAGATCGTGAGAATCACGAGCGTCTCTACTTAAGATTCCTGCGGGAGAAGTTCCACGATAAGAAGAAAGGATTTTTTTATGCCATCCCAGAGAAATGGAATGTACAGGCTAAAGGCGAGTGGCAAGACTTCATCGCGGAACGAGACGAATCTGTAGTGCGCGGTCTGCTCAGGTGGGATTCCACCCTGGAGGACTTGCTTGTACGAACATTCCACGTGCCACAATGGTTCCGCAATAAGCTACCCAGCAGAATGGGCGCTTAAAGGCCCGCACGGAGATGACACCTTCACCTCCCGGCTGCCACTGTCCGCGCATGACTCGGCGTCAGGATGGCTCGCTAGGCCTTGCCTGTGTGACCCTTACATTCACGACTCCAGGCCGGTTTATCCCGGCGCACCCCAAGTTGGGCACTGCGCCTGCGGGCTACAGGAAATTCCTCCTACCGGTGTACGGAATATGCCGGATGGCGCACGTCCAGCTTTCAGAGTAAGAAGTTAAAGCCCTGCAGCGGTCTGGGCACCTCGCGGGCAGCCAGGGCGTTTAAGGCCCGGGGGCAAAGGAGGAATATCTACTTCGGAGCGACGTGGACCCGCATGTTTGTTGGGCGCGACGTATTCTCCGTGCCAATTTCGCAGATCAGGTGTTCCAAATGCCCCGGCGGATCGCCCGCAGAGTACGTCGCATGGGGTGACAGCAATGCACCTGAGGCTGACAGAAGAGAGGCGTCGGCTTTGCTGGCCGAATTAGTTGAGAGGGATCACCCGCGTCACAGGGTCGTCTACACCGGCATGACCTTAGAAGAACTCAGACAGCGAGTCGGACGCAACGCCAGTTCCGCCGGGTCTTAATCATCATCCCGCCTTCGTAGGTGAGGGCGATCCACACGTTGACATCAGGGAAAAAAGAAAAAGTGATCGACATCAGCCCGGAATCGTTGACCGGCATACGCGTGCTTCCTCGAAGCCTGGAGGAATGCGGACCCTGACATTCCCATCCTCAAGGAAGCCAAGGCCGAGTACGCGAAACTAGAATAACCCCCGCCCTCAGTCCTGCAAGGTCAACCATCCCAAAAAACGCGAAGAACACGCAACCGGGCAGGAACAGGTGAGGGACAATCTTGCTTCTGATGGGGGCTCAAGTCACTTTGGAGGTGCAATGCTTTGGCTCGCTTCCATCTCGGTAAGTCCTTTAGAATGTGCAGTTACAAATTTCTGATGCAGTTGCACACCCGCTGAGTTGGTGTCCGTTTTACCAATCGATTTCAGCGAGCGGATGCCTTTCTAGCGCTGCGGGAGCGCTGGTGCGCCATGCGCGGGTTGGCGATCCGGAGAATCACTCTCTTCCCGAGCACCTTTGCCGCGCGCGTGATGGTATCGAGAGAGACAGCGGTGTTTCGCGGGTCGAGTAGGCGGTCGAGCTGAGACCGGCTGGTGTGAAGCTCTCGGGCCATGGCTTGCTTGGTCTTCTGCTGTTTTCTCATCGCCTGTTCCAGTTCCCAGGCAAGAACGCGTTTGGTGGCCACGGCCTCGGCTTCCTCTCGAATTCCGTGCTCATCCAGAAGGCTATCGAAACTTGAGCCGCTGTAATCGTGTCGTTTGCGGGCCTTTCTTTCCTTCATTGCAGTCCTCCCTCGTGCTTCTCCTTGTTTCTCCGCGCCAGGGCCAAGTCCTCAGCGGGCGTCTTCTGTGTCTTCTTTAGGAAGCCGTGTAACAAGACCATTCGGCCCTTGCGATCGATGTAGAACAGAACGCGGGCAATCCGGTTGTGTGTGAGATCGGTGCGGACCTCATAGATCCCCTGGCCCAAAGGCCGACAGACTGGCATTCCGATAGGCCAGCCGAATTCAACCGTCTTGATGTCCTCTCCGATTCGCTTCCTATCATCGGGATAGGGAGCGCTTTAAGCCAGTCCCGAACAGGTTCGCGAGCGGCTTCCGTGCGGAAGAAAATCACTGGGACCCGTTTGCCGGGTTTGTTCGGGGTCTTCTGCACCTGAGCTTGGAGCTGCCTTCCGTCGGCTTGGCTTTTTCACTGGCGCCTCAGTGTACCATATACGGTACATTTCGCAAAACAAATTCAAGGGCGAAACACTGAAGCCCCACCGCGGTGTGGCTCATCTTCGAATGCGCGTTCTTCTCGGCCAGCCGCAGCTCGCGTTTCGGGGCGCCCCGAAATCGAGTAATGTCCTAAGTTTGCTCGGCCTCCCAAAAAACGCGAAGAACACGCAACCGGGTAGGAATAGGCGAGGGACAATCTTGCTTCTGATAGGGGCTCAAGGCCCTTGGAGGCGCGATGCTTTGCTGCTCGTCCAACTCGGTAACTCCTTTAGAATCCGCAGTTAGAAAAATGCGCCCGCAAGTGCTTTGGAATCAGCACTTACGAAATTGCTGGACTTAAAGTCTCTTAGAATCAACAGTTACAAAAAATGTGGGGGTGGGGGATACCAACCTCCTTGGTGGGATCGCATCCCTGGCTAATCCGATGGAGTTCACGGTGACGCAACCGTTTGACAAGGCTGGCCGCAGGGGAGAGTTGAACTCAGGCGCGCGCGGCGGAGCCTGTTACCTGCGGAAATTGCTGCGGCGTACCTACGACGCGGTCCCAGTCGAGGACTTGCGCTTCGACGGTGTCACCGGCATCGAAACTCACTGGGCCCTCGGGCAACACGATGAGCGCGTTGGCGCCGGCGGAAGTGCGCACCAGCACGGAGCACTGGTTCGGGAGCGGCGTCACTTGAAAACCTTGGGCCGTGAGCGCCAGGCCAGCCAGGATGACGTAGTGGTGGCCGGGCTTCGATTTCACGTGGCCGGTGAGCGTGGCGCGCACCACGGGGAGCGCGGTCGAGCAGCGCCCGGCCATGCGCAGCAGTGCCGGACGCACAAATTCGTAAAAGCCCACGAACGCCGCAGCGGGATTGCCGGGCAGCACGCAGACCGGCATGGTGTCCCACGTCGCGAAGCCGATCGGTTTTCCAGGGCGCATGGCGACGCCGCGGAAGCGGAACTCCGCCCCCAACTCGGCAAGCGCTCCCTTCACCAGATCGCGCTCGCCCACCGACGCCCCGCCGGTGGTAACGAGCAGATCGGCCGCGTCGCGCGCCGACTCCAGCAGACGCCGCAGGACCGCGCGATCATCCGCCGCCGTGCCGCAGTATCGCGATTCGGCGCCACATTCGCTGACCAGCGCCGTGAGCGTGAATGCGTTGCTGTTGCGAATTTGCCCGTGGCCGGGGACAGCAGCGACGTCCACCAGCTCGTTTCCCGTGCACACAATGCTCACGCGCGGCCGGCGGCAGAGACGCACCTCGGCGCGGCCAACAAATGCCAGCAGCGCCAGCGTCGCTGGGCGGAGGACTTCCCCGCGCTTTACGAGAACGTCGCCGCGTCGAACATCCTCAGCCGGCGGAAAGACGCTGCTGCCGGGATGCGCCGGGGCGGAAATCACGATGTGGTTGTCCGCGCGCTGCAACTGCTCGAAGGGGATTACCGCGTCGGCGCCGCGCGGGATTGGCGCTCCGGTTGTGATGGCCATCGCCGTGCCGGCGGCCAGGAAGGCTTCGCCTGCTTCCGCAAGGACTTTGCCGACAACCGGAAGCGTTACGGGGTTGGCCAGCGTGGCGCCGGCGATGTCGGCGGAGCGCAAGGCGTACCCGTCCATGGCCGAGCGCGCGTAGGGCACCAGGTCTGCGTCGGCAACAATGTCCTCGGCGACGACACGTCCCAGCGCCTCGGCCAGCGCAACCGGCTCAGCCGGCAAGGCCTGCACAGTGGCCAGAATGACTTCCCGTGCCTCGTCAAAAGTGACCATACGAATGGTTGTAAAGCCGGTCTCCGCGCCCGCTATTATAACCCTTTGCGCAGCCGCGGGCTTTGCGTGGATCGGTGGAGGGGGTATGGAGGCTCGCTGCCGCTTTCCGAGAGCGGGAGCAACCTGCCGGTCTCGCGGCGCCCCAAGTTAGAACGGCCAGCAGGATGCTGGCGCTACAAAAATAGCGGGAGTAAGCTCCCGCGCTCACGGCGGCCCAAGCTAGAACGGCCAGCGGGACGCTGGCGCTACAAAAGCAGTGCGCACGCAAGGGGTTTAGAGCATCATGCATTTCGCAACACACAGGCCCTGTGGCGGCGGGGCCACAAGGTAGCGCTGGCCTGCCCCAGCCCTTCATGAAACGACACGACCAAGTGGCGGGGTTCATCCTTGCGGGGGGCGTGAGTTCGCGCATGGGCCGCGACAAAGCCCTGCTGGAAATCGGCGGCGTGCCGTTACTGGTGCGCACGGCGCGCCTGATCGAGCCGTTGGTCGCCGCAGTGACGGTGATCGGCTCGCCCGAACGCTATGCGTCGCTGGGCCTGCGCGTCATCCCAGATGCTGTTGCCGGGGTTGGCCCGCTGGGCGGCATTGCGACCGCGCTGCGCTTCTCAGCCTCCGCGTGGAACCTGGTTCTAGGATGCGATTTGCCGTATTTGACCGCGAAGTGGCTCGACTGGCTCATTGCCCGTGCGCTCGACTCGCAGGCCGACGCCTTGCTGCCGGAAACGCCGCGCGGGGTCGAGCCGCTCTGCGCAATGTATCGCACAAGCTGCGCGCCGGCGATTGCCGCGGCCATCGCCCAGGGCGCGCGCAAAGTGACCGACGGCTTGGCCGGCCTGGTGGTGCAGCATGTAGGCGAGGCGGAGTGGCAGGCTATCGAATCCGCCGAAGTGCTCTTCAAGAATATGAACACACCGCAGGATTACGAGGAAGCGCGAGCGACACTCGGGAGCAAGGCCGAGTGAGCGCGCCTTCGCTCCAGTTCCGAGCATTCGGGAGGGAGGCGCTGGAAGACTCTTTCCCTGTCTCATGCGGAGCCCGGACCGAGGGCGTCGGGGTAGACTCTGCCACGAATCTCTCGGAGAGATTCCTCGGCCCGACAGAAAGCGTCGAGCCTCGGAATGACAACGTGACGGAGTCTTCCAGTAGCGTGTTAAAAGGCGTAGGCCACCTTGCCGCCAGTGTCCGCCGTCGGGCCATAAACCGACGGCACCGGGTATCCGAGCACCCGCAGATAGTTCGCTTACGGATTGGCGGCGGGAGATTTGCCTTCCGCAGCGAGGCGGAGACGTTCCTCGCCCGCATAAACGATGAAACGCTTCCCGCGCAGGAACCCGACCAGGGTGAGGCCCAATTCGCGGGCGAGTTGCACCGCCAGGCTGGAGGGAGCGGAAACGGAGGCGACCACAGGGATTCCCGCCACAATCGCTTTTTGAATGATCTCGAACCCGCCCCGCCCGCTCACCATCAATACGTAATCGGAGAGGGGTACTTTGCCCTCGAGCAGCGTCCAGCCGATGACCTTATCCACGGCGTTATGGCGTCCCACGTCTTCGCGCTCTGCAATGAGTTCCCCGCGACAATCGAACAGGCCGGCCGCGTGCAAACCTCCGGTGCGGCCGAAGATGGCCTGGGCGGCGCGCAGCGTCTCGGGCAAACGGCAGAGCACTTCCGGATCGAGCCGCAGGTTGGGGTTAGGCGGCTGGATGCCGCGCACGCGCACGGAATCGATGGATGCCTTGCCGCAGATCCCGCAACTCGAAGCGGCAAAAAAATTCCGCCGGGTTTGCTCGAGATTCAGCGCGACCGCGGATTCCAGTTCGACACGGACGACGTTGCCGCGGTCGCGTTCGCCATCGCTGACGCCATGTTCGAGGGAGACGATCTGTTCGCGGCGCTGGATGAGACCTTCGGTGAACAGGAACCCCGCGGCCAGCTCGAGATCGTGGCCCGGGGTGCGCATAGTAACGCTCAGGGGCAACTTGCCCACGCGGATCTCGAGCGGCTCCTCGCCAACCAGATAGTCCTGGAAGCGGCGCAGGCGGCCATCCTGCCATTCGGACACGTGCGTCAGGTCGATGCTGCGCGGGCGAGACATCAGCGGCTTCTGCGAAGTGGATTATATACCGAGCAGGTTGGACTGCAGCTTGGTGTAGCCATTCTCCTGCGCCCAGAGGCCCAGAGGGAGCGCGGCAAGCTCATCGACCACGGGGATGGCCAAGCCGTTTTTGGTGAGGTCCACAGTATTGATGTAGGTCTTGCACGTATCGCAAGCCTCGACGCGCATATGTTC
>QHYU01000145.1 GCA_003224235.1 Acidobacteriota bacterium | reverse complement strand
ACCCTCGCCCCGGGCGTCTATACGTCCGGGTCCACGATGAGCATAGCAGTGAACGGAATCCTCACTCTCGACGCCAAGGGCGACGCGAATGCTGTCTGGATCTTCCAGGTAGGGTCCTCACTCACGGTGAATAACGGTGCCCAAGTCCTTCTGATCGGCGGCGCCAAGGCTGCCAACGTTTTTTGGGCGATCGCTGCCTCATCGACTATCGGAACCAACGTTAGCTTCAAGGGAAGCGTACTGGCTGTTGCATCAAACTCGCTGGGTACCGGCTCAGTGGTTGAGGGCAGAATGCTGTGCCAATCTGGCGCGATTACATTACTGGCCAACACTGTTACAGTGCCTGCTCCGTAAGGCACGACGTAAGCGTGAAACCAGGACGAACAATGGCATTGGCTAACGCCCTGGCTTTGTCCAGTCTGGGTGACAAAAGGAAGCACTATTGCGCCGATACGGGCGGTTTGCTGAAGGGAGGTTTCGGCATCTCCCCAGATGGTTTCGTCAGAGTCAAATCGTCGAAGAGGAGAGATGGAACCACGTAAGAAACGATGGGCATGGACATTCCCTCTTCGGCAAGACTTGATATCATGGCGGAGCTGCGAAGTGGCAACTGAATAGTGTTGTACACGGTCGCCGCCTTTGACGCCGCCACAATCTCCTTGAAGGATTCCGCCCTAATTCCAGAGAGATGAGCGCCGCGGATAAACTCTTCTCGACCATCCAGATAGATCTTATAGGCTACTAAAATGCTTTTTCCCCCGGCGGCTTGGCCAGTCATTGCCTTGAACACAGCCATCGCCTGCTCCTCCATTGTCGCCCCCGGTTCGCCGCCGATTTTGCGCACCACGATTCCGTATTCGAGGCCGCGCTTCTTGACCAGCGCCACCAACTGCTCTCTCAGTTCCGATTCGCTTGGCCCTTTGCGCACTTCCACAAACAAGTTACTCGGAGCAGCCCCGGCGCCGCGGCGATTGCCGGTGCTGTGGGTCGCACCTTCCACCGGTGTACGCGTCGTCAAGAAGGTCTTTAGGATGCCGTTCTCGACCAGGTGCGTCTCGCGCGCACGTACTCCGTCGTCGTCCACTTTGTAGCTACCTAATAACCTGTTCTTGCCGTATTGCAAAATCGTGGGGTTATCGACGACGCTGAGGAAATCCGGCAGCACCCGAGCCCCGATCTTGTCGGCAAAGGGACTCTCCCCTTGCTGCGAGAAACGCTCGAACACAGCTTCCATTTCCGGGTTGCCGGACACAGGCTTGCGTTGTGCCACCAGAGCCGGCGCGAACTCCTTACTGAAAAGTTCCGCTGCGGCGCGGCCTTCAAACAGCACCGGTCCGTTATAGCGGCCGAGGAGCGGGGCCTTGCGCAGGCTTTCCAGCCGGACACCCATATCCTGGATCTGCGTCGCGAGCTGATCGCGCGCGGGGAAGGAATCGAAGGACATCGCGTAGAATTCCACTGAATCACCAAGTGGCATACCGTCCGTAGCCTGCGTCGAAGCGTTCGCGGTTAGCGCGATTAGAGGGCGAGAATCCGTATAAGAGCTTCCCTCGCTGTTTACGTAACGCGTCCGGCCATTGCTAACTCCAAAACTAACCGTCGAGGCGTAGATATTAGGCATTTCGCTCAGGAGCTTCGAGAGATCGCGAACGAGTGCTTCAGCGTCGGAGCGCTTGAGCTGTACCGCAGGGTTTTCGTCCGTCGTTTGCGTGGGATCTTCCTCGCTGAAGTCTGCGAGATTTTCGGTGCGCGTCTTGTTCTTGAGTGCAGCCCGTTTCCCTGCCAGGTCCTCAAGCGCCTGCTTGTAAGCGGCGTCGGTCGCCAACCAGATCTGCCGGCGGATTTCGATGTAGTTGTCATCGAGCGGAAGCTGGCCCAGTCCGAACCAAGAGCGGCTGAAGCCTATCCAAAACCCAGAGGCCGCAAAGAAATTCGTGTTGTCGAAGGCGTAATCGCCCACGCGCAATTCGACACTCAAGGTGCGTGCGTGCGACTCGCTGCTCCCGAGCAGGCTGCCGCAGCTAGCGGAGACATGGAGTCCCTGCGCCTCGTGCACGCGATAGGCGACGAAGTAGGGACGTTCGAGCTGGGCAAGACGTAGCTTTTCCTTAGAGCGCGCAAGTTCATCGCGCATTGCGCGGCCCAGCACGTCGTCCTGTGCCTGTGCGTTCGCCGGTGCTACAGCGAACGCACACAGCGCCGCTGTCAACAGAATTCGCCGCATCCTTTGTGCATGGCTCATGGATGATATGTTCCGGGCGGCGGCAAAATTGGCGCTCTCTCCTGCGATTTTTCCTTCTTCTGCACTTCGATCTGTGAAATCAGAATATCCGGGGAGGATGCCGAGACAGGAACCCAGCCTGACTCGGCTCCGCAGACGCCGTTGAATACCTGGGAGTCGTTATCGGCCGCAAGGACCTTGCTAAAAACTGTCAGCGGTGTTCCGATCAGGTCCACGCCACGCACGAGCTCTTCCCGGCCGTCGGGGTAAATGCGGTACACCATAACCGGAATCACATTGAACGTGTTCGGAATCGTTCTCTGCGTAATGGTGAATCCGCCTTCGATATCCTCGAAAAATAGCCCGAACGGTTTGTTCTGCCCTTTCATCAGATCAATGAGCATCTTTTTCAATTCATCGTGCGAGACGTGCTTTGATGTCGTTAGCACCAGGTTCGATTGGCGCGCGACTACAGGTAGTCCTGGCTGACTGCGGCCGTGCCCGTTCGAGTGATCGAACCCCGCAATCGGCGAGCGCGACATCAGGAAGTTTTTGAACACGCCGTCTTTTACGACATCGACACGCCGCGCTTTTACTCCCTGATTGTCGTAGAGGTAATAACCAGCAAGGTCCGTATTGCCCAACTGGCGCTGGGTCGGGTCGAAATACACGGAGAAAGAATCAGGGAGAATCTTCTCTCCGACTTTCTTCTTAAAGGTCTGCCCCTCTCCCTCGTCCTTCTGCCGGTGCCCTTCGATGCGGTGACCAAAGACTTCGTGCAAGAACACGCCGCTCGCGCGACCGGAAAGGATCGCCGGGCCTGTGTAAGGATCGACAACCGGCGCTTTTTTCAGTGCGCGGAGATCTGCAATCATGTGGTCCACTGCTTTCAACACGGTGGTGTCATCGGGCAACCCTTCAGGTTTGAACGCGATAAAGGATTCGTAGCGAGGTAATTCCATGCCGTCGTCAGCCTTTGTGTAGGCAGATAGAATCAATCGGTAGTAAGCGGAGGATGTTTGCAACTCTGAGCCATCACTGTTCACGTACCAGCGCGTCTCGCCTTGTACGCTCAAAGTTGCTTCCCCTTCGTAGATGTCTGGGAAACTTGCAAACGGAGCTGTATATTTTCTGACTTTTTGCTCCCATGCGGCACGATCTACATGGACGGAGAGAGGCGCTTCCACATATTTCTCCCCTGGCTCATTCGAAAAATCTGCCGAGGCGTCTTCCGGTGCCACCTTCACCTCTGCGTTGGCTTTCGCACGCGTGTAGTGTTCGAGTGCCCGCTTGTACTTCTTGTCGGTCTGATACCAGAGGATCCGCCGGATCGCATTCGGATTATCCTCGAGGGGCACCTCTGAGAGCGAGAAACCGTCGGCGAAATCAAAAACTGGCATGCCGCCGCGGATGGGGTGCGTGTTGTCGAGTGTGGTGTTGCCGACGCGCAGATCGATGCCAAGTAAACGAACTTGGTTCTCATTGCTAGACGCGATCGTGCCGTAGGCTCCGTGCACGGAAACGGAGTGCGTTTCAGTGATTTGGTAGCTCAGGAAGTAAGGCGGCATGGGCTGTTTCTTTAAGTCGTCCATTGCACGCGAAAGCTCCTGCCGCATGGCGACGAGGATCGGAGAAGCCGTCGGTTCCGGCATCGCGATCAAGGAGACGATCCCGGAAAGCAGCAGGGCAGAAATGGGGCAAATGGCTTGATAATCTTTCACCATCATCCTGTCGATAGAACAACCCAACTGCGGCCCGCTACCACCATTTCGCGCATGAAGTATACTACACCGTAATGTCTAGCAACCTCTTGGGCTCGAATGGGAAGTTTTCGCCATCTGTGAAATGATATCCTAGACCTCTCTCATGAGCAAAAGGGGATCCCCAGTAAGAAAGTACGCGGGGTTGTAAATCCCCAACCGCGAGCTGCTTACTTCGGCGGAGAGAAAGGCCCGGTGCGGCTGCGGGGCTTACTTGGTGGCAGGGTTCGAGTCATGATTCCCCGGCTCGTGTTCACCGCGGAAGGGCAGCCTGAATTTGCGGGAGATCTCCGGCCAGAATTCGCGCAGCACGTCGAAACCCACGTCTATGATGATGCTGTAGCCCACCAGCTCCGCTGCCGGCGCGAAGCCGCGTTCGTTGCCTGGGTGGTAGACGTTGCTCAGCACGACAGCGCTTGTCGTTCCCAGCAATTCGGAAAAATTGAACATGCGCTTGCCATTGTCGTGGTGGGCCAGGAACACGTGCTCCACCGCGTGGAGTAAGCGCCTCCCGCCGCTGCCGTGAGCCAGGCGGTAGTACCGCGGGTCCTCCGAAAATATCGAGGGATACATAAAGTCCTTAAAGAACTTGAACGAGGCCTGATCGGCGAAGTTGGCGCCGAAGCGCTTGCCATACCCCGCGCCGCCCTGCCCGAAGGTGGGATCCTGGTTTTCCGCCTGGTCTAGCCCCGCGTTGAAACCGGCGGCAAGAAACGTCACGGGCTCAAACGTGTCGTGGACGAACAGAACGAATTTGCCTTTCGCATCGAGTGAGCACAGTATCGCGCCAGGCTTGTAGTGCGGGTGGTGCACCGACTTGCGTTCCAGCTTCCGGGCGAACGTGCCCACGATCTTCTTCAACGGCCCGTCATAATCCTCCAGGCGCACCAGCGGCGGCGGCTCCACGCACGGCGCCGCCACGTTCTTCTCGATTTCCTCCTTGAAAGATGCAGGCGGGGCGGGCGGGTGCGGAGGAGGAGCCGGCGACTCTTGCGCGCGGACCACGCCGCTCCAGGCCACTGCGGCCAGCAGAGCCATTCCTGCCAACGCGCGAAAGCGGGTTCGGTTCCTCACGTCTGGCCTGAAGCGTATCACACTGTAGATAACTGCCCACAGGTATTCCGGTGAGGGACGCGCTGTTTCGCTTAAGGAGAAGCAAAACTTGTTTGCTGCAGGGGAGAGGACTTGGTCTACCACCTGCCGGATGGCCTCAACCACAATCGCGGGTGACCAGCACGTATTTGAATGTAGGGACTTTTGTCGGTGGCTGTGTTATAGTCACTCTGCACTCTTGAGAAGTCGGATTGCGTGATTACCCTCCCGGGCGGCGTTTGTGACCTGCCTCACGTGACTTCATCGGGTTTCTCGTCGCCGTTTCGCAGCAATCTGAATCCGGCAGGGTGCCGCGGCACCTCACGACCGGCGCCGGACTGAGTTAAGGAGAGAAATAGAATGAAGAATCTGTTTGTTGGCAACATGAGTTTCCAGACGACGGAAGGCGAGTTGCGCGCGCTGTTCGAACCGTTCGGACAGATCACGCGCGTCCACGTAGCGATGGACCGAGAGACTGGCCGGGCCCGCGGCTTTGCTTTTGTGGAAATGCCCAACGACGAAGAGGCGGCCAAGGCAATTGCGGCTCTCAATGGAAAAGAGGTCGGCGGGCGCAGCCTGAAGGTGAATGAAGCTCGCCCCAAGACCGAGCGCAGTGGCCCACCACGGGACGGTGGAGGCCGCCGCGGCGGCGGCCGGGGCGGATTCTCGAACGAGGATTACCGCGAAGTCGCGCGCCAGCCACGCGAACCCCGCTGGTAGCGTGCAACGATGCCTTTGCCGATCGCGGCATTCTCCGCGCCTCATCCTGATTTCAAGGAGATCTGATGGCAACCACGTTCCAAAAGCGCCAAAAGGAAATGAAGAGACTGGAAAAGCAGCGCATGAAGGCCGAACGGCGTGCGCAGAAAAAACTCGCTAGCCGCGCGGAAAACCAAACTTCGAACGAAAACGTAACCGTGCCCACCGAACCAGAACAGCATAGCTGACTGGGGGCGGTTTCAGCCTGGACTCCGTTGCCGCCGGCGAAGTCCCTCCCGCTCGCTCCAGCTGGCTTTGGGAAAATGCCACATCCATCGGCCGCGCCAGACTAGAAGGCGAAAACTACCTAAACAGGAATGTCCACGACAAAACGTGGTCGCGTTTGAAATTGACGACCTACATTGTCGTACGCTGTGGAGCGGTATCGCTTCGGCCCCACAGGTAAGCGACGTGGTCGTCTACTCCACAATGCGATTCTATCTACCGTGGAGTGGCAATGATGACATTTCAGAACGGGCGAGCCGCCTCAAGCGCAGCGCGCCTTTCCCCCACTCAGCTCATGTCTCGATGGTTGCGAGCCCAGCCTCCAACACGCTCGGGCAATCGCCCAGTCTTCCTGGGCGCGCACGACCAATACTCGGACGGCTGAATCAGACAGCGATATGTCCTGGTCTGGAAGTGACTGCGCATTCTTTGCAGGATCAAGTTTCACGCCGAGAAATCCGAAGTTTGCGCAACTGACCGCACGAATCTCGGGCGAGTTCTCGCCGATTCCGGCAGTGAAGACCAGGGCATCGATTCCGCCCAAAATTGCCACCATCGAACCTATCGAGGACCTTAGGCGGTGCACAAAGATCTCAAAACCGAGCTTCGCCCGGGGATTTCCTTCCTTCATGGCAGATACGATTTGCCGCATGTCGCCCGAAATTCCTGAAATCCCCAGAAGGCCTGACTTCGTATTCAGCAATTCGTCGAGTTGCTCTGCGGTGAAGGAACTTTGCCGCATCAAGTAAGTCAAGATCCCCGGATCTACCGAGCCGGACCGCGTTCCCATCATCAGGCCTTCTAGCGGCGTGAACCCCATGGTGGTGTCCACACTGTGGCCTTCGCGAATGGCGGCCAGCGAGCAGCCATTTCCCAGATGGCACGTCACGAGTTTTAGTAATTTCAGATCCCTTCCAAGCAGTTGCGCAGCGCGCTCGGCGCAATATTGATGGTTGATTCCGTGAAATCCATACCGGCGGATCCCTTGGGCAAGCCACTCGTATGGTCCTGGGTAGACGAAGGCGGCTTCCGGCAGACGGCTGTGAAAGCCGGTGTCAAACACGGCCACTTGCGGCACGGAACCAAATGTGCGCGCGATGATTTCAATGCCTTCCAACTCGGCGCGGTTATGGAGCGGTGCAAATGCTGCCATGCGCGCGATCGCAGTCTTCAGCCCCGCCGTGATGAACGTTGGCTCCTTGTATTCGCTTCCGCCGTTTACAATACGGTGGCCCACGATGTCGACTGCCGAAGCATCACGAACGACACGCGCTTGACCGCTCCACAAATGGCTCAACAGCTTGTCGGTCGCTTGGCGGCGCGACTCCAGAGGGAGTTGCTCCTTGAGTGTCGTGCCCTGGGCCGTCGTAATCCCCAGTTCCGCTTGGTTACCGTTCCATTCAATCTGACCCTCCCAGCAAGGTTTGGGAGGAGTTTCGGGCAAACGGTCATGCACTTCGTACAGACTACTTTTCTGGCTGCTCGAGCCCGAATTGAGAACCAGGATTTTCACGGACTAATACGGCCATTTCCAATCGCGGATTTCGGGCATGTCATCACCGTGTTCGTAGATGTACTGCTTGTGTTCGAAGAGCTTCCTCCGCAGATGCCGCTGAACATGGGCGTTGATTTGTTGCAGACGCGGCACACGGTCGACAGCATCTCCGGCAAGGTGGAAGCGGTCGAGCTCATTCAGTACGGTCATATCAAAGGGCGTTGTGATCGTTCCCTCTTCCTTATAGCCGTGAACATGAAAATTTCCGTGGTTTTTCCGGCGATACGTGAGCCGGTGAATGAGTGCTGGGTAGCCGTGATAGGCGAAAATTACCGGCCTGTCTATCGTCAACATGGAATCGAAATCGCGATCTGAAATCCCGTGCGGATGCTCGCCTGGCGTCTGCAATGTCATAAGATCGACCACGTTGACGACGCGGATCTTAATGTCAGGAAAATGCTGCCGCAGCAGATCGACAGCCGCCAGCGTCTCGAGGGTAGGGACATCTCCCGCACAGGCCATCACGACATCCGGTTCGCTGCCCTTGTCAGTACACGCCCACTCCCAGATTCCAATCCCGCTCGTGCAGTGTTCGATGGCGTCATTCATGTTGAGGTACTGAGGCGCGGGCTGCTTGCCTGCGACAATTACGTTGACGTAATGCCGGCTGCGCAAGCAATGATCTGCGACCGACAACAACGTATTCGCGTCCGGCGGAAGATACACGCGAACGACATCCGCCTTTTTATTGACGACATGATCGATGAACCCAGGATCCTGGTGCGTAAAGCCGTTATGGTCCTGGCGCCACACGTGGGAGGTCAGCAAGTAATTCAATGAGGCGATGGGCCGGCGCCAGGGAATGTCGCGGGTTACTTTCAACCACTTGGCGTGCTGGTTGAACATTGAATCCACAATGTGAACGAAGGCCTCGTAGCACGAAAAAAATCCGTGCCGGCCTGTAAGCAGATAACCCTCGAGCCATCCCTGGCACATGTGTTCACTCAGGACTTCCATTACACGCCCATCCGGCGATAGATTTTCATCCGTTTCGAGGAGCTTCTCCATGAAGACCTTCGGCGTGGCTTCATAAATTGCGTCAAGCCGATTCGACGCAGTCTCGTCGGGCCCGAACACCCGAAAAGTGCTTGTGCGCTCGTTTGCTTTCATCACGTCGCGCAGAAATTTTCCCAATACACGCGTCGCTTCCCCCTCCACTCCTCCCGGCTTAGGCACATCCACCGCATACTCACGGAAATCCGGCATCACCAGATCCCGCAACAAAAGGCCGCCGTTTGCGTGCGGATTCGCTCCCATGCGGCGGTCGCCCTTTGGGGCAAGATCTTTCAATTCCTGCAGTAAAGTCCCTTCCTGATCGAAAAGCTCTTCGGGTTTGTAGCTGCGAAGCCAGTCTTCAAGGATTTTCAAATGTTCGGGATTGCCGGCAAAATCGGCGACGGGCACTTGGTGCGCGCGCCACGTTCCTTCCACGGGCTTGCCGTCCACAAATTTGGGCCCCGTCCAACCCTTCGGCGTGCGCAGGATGATCATCGGCCACGCCGGCATGCCCGTCGTTTTTCCGTCGCGGGCATTCCTTTGAATGGTGTGGATTTCGTCTACTACCGTATCGAGCGTGCGCGCCATCTGCTGATGGACTTTTTCCGGCTCGCTGCCTTCGACGAAAAAAGGATTATAGCCGTACCCGGTGTAGAGCCTGGCCAGATCATCGTCGGTCATACGCCCAGCCACGGTGGGGTTAGCGATCTTGTAGCCATTGAGGTGAAGGATGGGCAACACAGCCCCATCACGCCGAGGATTCAGGAACTTGTTCGAATGCCAGCTTGCGGCGAGGGGTCCCGTCTCGGATTCGCCGTCACCGACTACGCAGCAGACGAGCAAGTCGGGATTGTCGAACGCCGCGCCGTAGGCATGCGCAATCGAATAGCCCAGTTCACCCCCTTCATGAATGGATCCAGGCGTTTCCGGTGCGACGTGGCTGGGAATTCCGCCCGGAAACGAGAACTGCTTGAACAATTTCCGCATGCCTGCTTCAGTTTGCGGGATGTTGGGATAAAATTCGCTGTAGCTGCCTTCCAGATAGGTATTCGCGACGAGGCCGGGCCCGCCATGCCCTGGACCGGTGATGTAGATGACGTTCAGATCGCGCATCTTGATGAGGCGATTGAAATGGACGTAGATAAAATTCAGTCCAGGCGTCGTGCCCCAGTGGCCCAGCAATCGTGTCTTGATATGCTCGATCTTGAGCGGCTCGCGCAAAAGCGGATTGGCACATAGATAGATCTGTCCAACTGAGAGATAATTTCCCGCGCGCCAGTACGCGTGCATCTTGCGCAGTTCTTCGGTAGACAAGGGCTCACTGGACCGAGCAGGCCTTGCCGAACTCGGCGACGCTGCAGCAGCCATCACAATCTCCTTTTTGTCACGAGTTGACTCGGCGCTGTCCCGAGCTGACCTGCAAGCCTATGCCAGCCCTTATCGGAGGAACATAAGCGGACGAGAATCAAGAGAGAATGGGCGGTCACCGGAACAGCGGCAAGAATTATCAGGACGATCCACACGCCAGCGAGCAAACGCCATTCCGATGACCGGCGTTTCAGCGGCCCGCTGAAGCCGCCCTTGCTTCATCCGCACGCACCACTGGTACGTCCACCAGATGCTCTGCGAGGAACCACACCTGCAATTCGTTCGTGCGGATCACGTCGCTCACCAGCAGGTCGTTCGTCCCATCGTCTCCGGCCTCAGCGGCTTGCCGGGCCATGGTGCGAGTCTCTTTCAGAACAATTTCGTGCGCCTGGAGGAGGCGTGAAATTTGAACAGGCACTTCTTCGCGGCCGCGCGGCGGGCGCGGGATGATGGTTGTTTCAGCGATGTCCGCAGCCATCGCAAGGCTAATGGCGCCCAGGGTTTGAATGCGCTCGGCAATCGCGTCCACCAGTTCGTCCTGTTCGTTGTGGTGTTTATCAAAGAGCAGATGAAGCTGGTAGAAGGTATGCCCGGCGACCTGCCAATGGTGCTTCTTGTAAAGATCGCGAAGCGTAATCGTGTCCGCGAGGATCTGGTTCAAATTCTCCGCGCTGGCCGCACATACCTTCTCATCCAACGCAATCGGCAACTTTGCGATCCTCCCATACGCCTGAATTTCCCGGGCATTCTGGTGCACGAGCGGTTTTGACCGCTCCGCGCCGGTTTCAAGTTGGCTGTACGTGCTGTTGCGCTTATCCGTTTTGGAAGCCATCTTTACCTCCTGCGTGGTCTGCTTCTCAACTCGTTTTTCTGTGTGATCGCCGCAGAAACGAGGCGGAGCAGCGATTAGAGTCTCTTTGTCCGCTCTTGTCAAGACGTCCTTCGCCAGTTGCCAACGAGCGCGGGCCGCGTTGACTAGCTTAACGGCACGGCCTAGCATTCCGAGGGCAGGTTTCGGATGGGCCGCTTCTTCTGGATCCGACTGGCGATTTTTCTGCGTCAAAGCCGCTGGGGCTTCGCGCTCATAGGACTTTGGTTCGCATTGGGGACGATCGCTTTCTACAAAGTGGAGCGTGTGCCGCTTTGGGAGGCCTTTCTGAACGCGGTCTATCTGCGCCAGCGCCGGGACTCGTTCTGGGACCTCTATTCCTTCTGGGGTCAATGCGTCCTGTTTGGTATCGTCATTTCGATATTCTTGCTCCAAGCTTTACAGCGCTACAATCCGCAGGAGGGATGTCGAATGCTCGCCAGAGAGATCAAAGATCACACCATTATTGTCGGTCACGGTCATCTCGGAGCGCGGATCGTCGAGCATCTTCGGCAGAATACCCGGCCATACGTTCTGATCGAGAGAGATCCCACGGTGGTAGATGACCTGGTTCGCGCCGGAGAGCCGGTCATTGTGGATAACGCGAAACAAGAAAGCACGCTTGCAGACGCGGGCATCGAGCGAGCAAGACTGGTTGTGATCACCGCGAACAACATCGAAACGGCTTTGCTGGTTACAAAACGGGCGCGCGACCGAAACAAGAAAGCTGTGATAATCGTCCGCTGCTTCTTGGATGAGTTCACCGAAATCCTCGAAAGTTTGGGCGCAAACGAGGTGATTTCCAGCTCTAAAAGCGCTTTCAGCGGGATCGCTCCCCACCTCGACTCAGCAGGCGCGGGACGTTGACTTTCCGTCGCAGGCGCCCGCGCATCCCTGCCCAGACCGGGTTGAATTAGCGATTGCGTTCAGGCTGCGGCCCACAGCCGCGGTCGACGCTTAGTGAGCAGGGAAGCAGCGTCGCGCGAGTAGCTGGAGCCGTGGGTTGGTGCTGCGCTTCGTCAGTTGGACTGGCCCCGGAGATTTGATAGGATGCTCAGACTCTTGACATCTGCAGACCATAGGCAGAGCGGGAAGAGCGTTTTGGGGTTGATTCCCAGTCGACAGGGCCCCGATGTTGAGCATAGGCAGACCAACAGTTGTGACTGCAGTAGCCCTGATGGCGTTCGCGGGGGGCTGCGGCACCGACAAAGCTTCGAGCGATCGCTCGCCGGCAAATCAGGCACCGGCGACGCCGGTCAAGATCGAGATCGCCCGTTCGACGACGATCGACGACACGTCGGAGTATGTGGCGACGCTGAAGTCGCGGCACTCGGCCGTCATTAATCCCGAGGTCGGTGGACAGGTGATCCAAATCTATGTCCATTCTGGCGAACGGGTAACCGCAGGCACGCCGCTCATGCAGATTGACGCGCTGAAGCAGCAGGCCACTCTTCACAGCCAGGAATACGCGCGCGAGGCTGCTCTTGCCAACCTGCGTTATGCAAAGCAGCAACGGGAGCGCGTGGCCAAACTGTATGCCGAGGGAGTGGTCAGCAAACAAAGTCTGGACGAGGCGCAGACGTCTCTGGAGGCCGTGGAGGCGCAGGTGAAGGCGCTGGAGGCCCAGGTTCGAGAGCAGCAGGTCCAGCTGCACTACTACGGCGTTCTGGCTCCGACCAGCGGCGTGGTTGGCGATATTCCTGTCCGGGTTGGAGACCGCGTCACACAATCCACTTTGCTGACCACGGTGGACCAGCCAGGGGACCTCGAGGCTTATATCAAGGTGCCGGTTGAGCGGGCGCGCCAACTTCGATTGAAGAGATTGGTCCAGATCCTGGACGACACTGGCAAAGTAGCTGCCGAAGGCCCCATTGATTTCATCTCGGCAGAGGTGGATGACCAGACGCAGTCGGTTCTGATCAAGTCGCGGGTGAACAATCCAAGGGGCCTATTGCGCACCTCACAGTTTGTTCACGCGAGGATTACCTGGAGTTCCCGCGAGGGCCGGCTGATCCCGGTGCTGGCGGTCTCCCGCATTAACGGACAATTCTTCGCGTTTGTGGCAGAAGGCGAGGGCAGATCGCTTGTAGCCCGGCAAAGACAGATACGCGTGGGGCAGATGATCGGCAACGACTACGTTGTGCTGGATGGGATTAAGGCCGGGGATCGCATTATTGTCTCGGGGGCGCAGAATTTGGTGGATGGGGCGCCGGTGGTACCCCACAAGTGATTCCCGGCCGCTCCCGCGCCGACACCTTTCCCGGGGTTCCCCGATAAAGCCCAGGGCGGCATGTTTGTTGAGTTCTTCATAAGACGGCCCATCTTTGCGACTGTCTGCGCGCTGCTGATTATCCTGGGCGGCGCCATTTCTATTCCTACGCTTCCCATCGCGCTCTTCCCCAATCTTGCGCCCCCGCAGGTTACGGTCACGAGTATCTACACCGGAGCCAACGCGCAGGTGGTGGAATCCGCGGTGACCACGCCTCTCGAGGAACAGATCAATGGCGTCGAGGGGATGAAATACGTCACCTCAACCAGCGGGAATGATGGGACGAGCACCATCACCGCTACTTTCGAGCTGAACCGGGATGTGGATCTTGCTGCCGTTGACATTCAGAACCGCGTCAACGCCGCTCTGGGGCGTCTTCCCGATGAGGTGAAGAGAACGGGAGTCATCACCGTCAAGAGCTCCACGAATTTTGTCTTCGGCGCGGCCTTCTACTCCGAGAACAATAAGTACGACAGCCTGTTCATCAGCAACTACCTTGACGTCTACGTGCGGGATGCCCTCAAACGGATCAAAGGCGTTGCGGATGTCTTCATCTTCGGCGAACGCAAGTACGCCGCGCGAATCTGGCTCGACCCCGTGAAGATGGCGGGCCGCGGCCTCACCGCCAGCGATATCCTCCAAGCGCTTCGCGAACAAAACGTCGAGATCGCGGCCGGCCAGGTAGGACAACCTCCGGCGCCCCAAAATCAGGCCTATCAAATCAGCGTTCGCGCCGTGGGCCGCCTGACTGATCCTGCCGAGTTTGAGCGTATCGTGCTCAGGAGGGCGTCGGATGGAAGCCTGGTCCGACTGAGAGACGTAGGCGTCGCTCAGCTTGGGGCCGAGGATTACAGCTCCAACTTGCAGTTCAATGGGCACGACGCTGTCGGCATCGGCATCACCCAGCTCTCGCATGCCAACGCTCTCGAAGTCGACGCCGCCGCTCTGGCTGAACTGGCGCGCCTCTCGAAGCAATTTCCCGGCGGTCTGAAGTACGAGGTCGCTTTTGACACCACCACCGTGGTGGGTGAATCCATCCAGGACGTCTTGCTCACGCTGCTCGAGGCGATCCTGCTGGTCATCCTGGTCATCTTCGTTTTCTTGCAGGACTGGCGCACCACTTTGATTCCGGCCATAACGATTCCTGTTTCGCTGGTGGGCACCTTTCTCTTCGTCCGGCTGTTCAACTTTTCGATCAACACGCTCACCCTTTTCGGCATTACCCTGGCCACGGGCCTGGTGGTGGATGATGCCATCGTGGTCATCGAAAATGTGCAGCGCCACATTTCGGAAGGGCTCACGGAGGCGCGTGGCGCGACTTCGGTGGCGATGGGAGAGGTGGCCGGGGCGGTCATTGCGACCTCGCTGGTGCTGGTGTCGGTGTTTGTGCCGGTGGCGCTGTTTCCCGGCACGACCGGAATCCTGTTCCGGCAATTTGCGCTCACCATCGCTTTCTCGGTCTCCATTTCCGCCTTCAACGCACTGACTCTGACCCCGGCGCTTTCTGCGATTCTGCTGGGGCGGAGGCAGGTCGCGGGAGGCGGTTTCCTCTCTTTCATGAATCGCGCCATCCTCACCTTGAATATCGGATACCGAAATTTTTTGCGCCAACTCTTGCGGTTCAAATTTATTACCGTCCTGGTGTTTCTGTTTGGCTTAGGGCTTACCTACTGGGTTTATCAGCGGGTGCCGCGAGCTTTCGTCCCCGAGGAGGATCAAGGGTGGTTCATGATCGCGGCGCAGGCGCCTGAGGGAGCTTCGCTCGAATACACGACGCGAATCTGCGAGCAGGTGGAGGCCATTCTGGCTAAAGTGCCCGAGGTGAGACACGTCTTCGCGGTCAGCGGATTCAGTTTCGTCGGAAGCGCGCCGAATCGCGCCATGATCTTCGCGGCCTTGCAACCTTATTCGGAGCGCAAAGGGAGCGAGCATTCCGAGGCCAGCGTCATCCAACGGCTGCGCGGCTCGCTCGCAGGAATTCTTGGGGCTGTGGTGGTTCCTTTTGCGCCTCCGTCAGTCCAGGGGCTGGGGGAGTTCGGAGGTTTCCAGTTTGAATTGCTGGACCAAGGCGGGCATTCCCTGGAGGGGCTTGCCGAGGTCACTCGCCAGATGGTGAAACAGGGAAATTCCCGGAGCGATTTGAATGGGCTGTTCACCAGTTTCAGCGCCAACGACCCGCAGTTCTTGGTAACCATGGACCGCGAAAAGGCAAAAAGCCTCGCCGTGCCGCTTTCTCAAATCACGGACGCGCTTCAAGTTTACATGGGGTCAGCGTATGTGAATGACTTCGACTTCAACAATCGCTCCTATCGCGTCTACGTACAGGCCGGCGAACGGTTCCGCTCGCAACCAAAGGATATCCGCGAGTATTACGTGCGGTCCGATCAGGGAGCGATGATCCCGCTCGACAGTTTGGTGCAAATTGCGCAGACCACAAGCCCCCAGGTGATCAGCCACTACAACCTGTTCCGCTCGGCGGAGATCGATGGCTCGGCCGCTCCAGGTCACAGCTCCGGCGAGGGAATCACCGCCATGGAGGAGCTCGGGAGACAGATCCTTTCGCGGGGATTCAACTATAGCTGGACCGGCTTATCGCTCGAGGAAATCGAGTCCGGAGGCAAGGCCGCCATGCTCTTCGCGCTCGGCCTCTTGTTCGTTTACCTCACGCTTGCCGCGCAATATGAGAGCTTTTCCCTCCCCTTCATCGTGCTGTTGGCCGTCCCGCTGGCGTTATTGGGGGCGGTCAGCGCGCAGTGGCTGCGAGGGCTGCAAAACGACGTGTATTGTCAGATTGGCCTGGTAATGTTGATCGGATTGTCCAGTAAGAACGCGATCTTGATCGTGGAATTTGCGGAGCAGTTGCGCGAACGGGGCCTATCGATCACCGAAGCAGCCATCGAGGCAGCGGGAATCCGTTTGCGTCCCATCCTCATGACTTCTCTCGCGTTCATCCTGGGCGTCCTGCCTCTGGTGATGGCGCGGGGAGCGGGGCAGGCCGGCCGCCATTCCGTCGGCACCACCGTGTTCGGCGGGATGATCGCGGCAACGTCACTGAATCTTCTGTTCATCCCGGTACTCTACGTGGTGATTAAAGGCTTTACAGTCAGGACGAAGGTCGAGGAAGCAGGAAACGATAAACCGAGAATCTAGGCTGGTTGGAATTGTTGCTCAATATCTCTGGGTACGGCTTGCCTGTGAGTTGGCAGGAGAAGTGCCAGCAATCTCCACGTGGGTCGAAATCGCGGGCTTTGGCTCTGCTGTGACCTTCGCTTTAATTCTGTCGCGAAAGCGGCGGTTGCGAACTCCTAATCAGATGGATGGAGCGCCTCGCGCAAGGGACGGCAAGGAGCCGGTTTCGCCAATGCTGGCCTTGACTTTGTACAGGGCGCGGTCCGCTGCGCCCAACAGCTGATCGATGGTTTCGCCATCCTGCGGGTAACTTGCCGCGCCTATGCTTACGGAAAGTGGAGGCTGCTCGCCGTCGTTGGCCAGCCGCTCGGAGATCCGGCGCGCTACTTGTTGGGCCGCCTCCGTCGCTGTTTCCGGGAGGATCAAGGCAAACTCATCACCCCCATGACGTGCGGCGATATCGATAGCACGGCAATGGAGGCGGAGGACGTTCGCCAGCCGGCACAGGGCCCGGCTGCCTGCGAGATGGCCCTGAGCGTCGTTGATCTTCTTCAGTCCGTCCAGGTCCAGCAGCAGGAGAGCGAACGGTCGTCCGGTGCGCTTGGACCGCTTCGCCTCCGCGTCGAACACTTCGAGAAGCCGGCGGTAATTGGCGAGACCCGTCAGCGGATCACTGGCCACCAGATGCCGAACCTCGTCTTCCGCCCGTTTGCGCTCAGTGATGTCGAAGGCTGTAGTCAGCCCGGCCGGACGGCCATTGTACTCAATCATTGCCACCGTGACGTCAAGCCAGCGCGCCTCACCCTGCTTTGTGAGGATCTTGATTTCAAATCGCCCAGGGGTCTGTTCTCCCCGTAGGCGGGCAAGCCCTTGTTCCATGACAAGTTTTCGAGAATCGGGATGGACAAGGTCCCAGGAACTCATAGCCAGGAGTTCTTCTCGGCTGTACCCCGTGATCGCCTCGGCCGCGCGATTCACATAACGACATTCAGTCCCCTGGTGAATAAAGATCGCGGAGGCAATCGTTTCTGTCAGCGTGCGAAACCTCGCCTTGCTTTCCTGCAGCACGGTCTCGGCCCACAGGCGCGCATCTCGCAGGTATTTTTCTTCCAAGACACGGCAAATGGCCACGGGCAAACGGACCAAGCGGTCCTTGAGAATATAGTCCGCGACGCCCCTCTTGACACACTCCACTGCCATTTCTTCCCCCAGTGCTCCGGTCACCAGAATGAACGGGATCTCTTTCCCCTGCTGTCGCAGGAGCTCCAGGGCGTCCATCCCGGTCCAGCCGGGCAACCGGTAGTCGGCTAAGACGACATCGTAGGCTTTCGCGGACAGCCTCTCGACAAACTCTTGGGCGGTCTGCACGACATCGGCATGGACCTCTAGCTCTGCCTTCTTAAACTCCCGCAGGCTGAGGTCCACATCGGCAGTGTTGTCTTCCACAAACAAGATATCCAGCGGCCGTTTCTGGGGCATTTTTGGCTTTAATTCAGGTTCCCTCATCATGCTATGTTCTGCTCCTCTGGGAAGAAGACGCCCGCAGGTGGGCCGGTTTCACAGGGGCCCGTAGGGATGAAATTAGGTGTAATCCACCACCTTGAGAAAAGCGTTGTCGGCGGCAGAGGTTCAGCCGCTCTTATCCGCCAAAATGATCACCATAATGTTGAAATCAAGCGGGCGGCGAAGCCGTGCTTCGTTTTCGCGCAATGCTTGTTCTGATCGCTTGCGCTCGGCATCCGCACGGTCCAAGTACATCACGGTACAGTAAACCACGACTGCGAGTATGACGACGTTTAATGTGGCACGCTTTGCCGAATCCATAATTAACTCTATTGCGGCTCCCTGCCAGGGGCCTCCAGCGAATTGGGCCAACCGTCTTCGCCTTGCAGTGCTATCAAGGTTTAGTCCGTGTTGGCGCTTGAAAGGGACTCACATGGGGTTGATCACATGGAGTTGAGTACACGACTGTGGCGACCGCGTCAGAAGGATTTCGTTTTGAGCCGCGAAGAGGATTTTTCGGGTAGGGATAGCTCGCAGGCTGAGTGGCATCAAGTTCAGCCGGCGAAATTTCCGTCCGCGCGCCAGTGCGTTTTGGGTGGCCGGGATAAGAAAACGCGTCGCGACAATGATGGTCGCTCTAGGGGACGCGAACTCGCGATGCGCGGCGCCAACCTTTTGTTAATGGTTTATTGACTTCTTGAAGGAATGAACGCGAAATCCTGCAACCCTTTTGAAGCCAGGGACCAAAAAGCTCGGGGCGCCACGGCTTTGATCACGGCTGCCTATTCAGTCTCGGCTCTCAGGCCGTAGCACGCTCAACAGCGCTCGGTACAAGTCAATCCGCCCTTCTCCTAGTCCCAGTCTATCGGGGAGTTCCTTGGCATTTTCTTCGAGCGCATCCGCGGCGGCCTCCTGATTTGTTCGGGTGTTCACCTGCAGCAGAAGGGCCGCGCCCCCGGAAACGAAGGCGGCGCTGAAGGATGTGCCCCAGGCGGCGGCGTAGTGCCCGCCGGGATACGTGGTAATGATCCCTTCCCCCGGAGCTGCCAATGTGACGACCTGGCCGCCGAAGTTGGAAAACGTACTGCGAGCATCCAGGTTGCTCGTTGACCCCACGCCCAAAACGTCATCAAACGCCGCCGGATAAACGCGGAGTTTGGCTCCGTTGTTGCCTGCGGAGGAGACGCAGACTACCCCGTGGCTGGCCGCGTATTTGATCGCAAGCTTCAGCTCCGCTGAACGCTGCTCCGTGCTGAAGCTCATGTTGATCACCTTGGCCCCGTGGTCCACGGCGTAGTAGATGGCGCGCAGGATCTCAAACAAGCTAGCGGTCCCATCGGCTTCGAACGCTTTCAAGGGCATGATCCGCGCCGTGGGCGCCACCAGATGGATGATCCCGGCCACCATAGTGCCATGCCCAAAAGTCCGTGGCACTTGCCGGGTGTCCAAGATGCTCGCGGTCGACTGGTCCAGAATCGACGCGGTGGACTGATTCAGGATGACGATTGTCTGTTGGTCCAGGATGGAGGCCGTGGATTGGTCCAGGATAGAGGCGGTGGACTGGCCCAGATCGGCGAACTCGGAAGGGATGCCAGGCAAGTTGCGGGTGAAGTCAAAGCCCGGAACCAGCGAGGCCCTCAGCACGGGGTGGTTAGGGTCCACGCCCGTATCAATCACGGCCACAATCCCGGCCCCAGTGGCGAGTTGATGGGCCTCCGCGCACTGAATCAGCATGATCGCCGGTTGGTTGACGTAACCGCTCGACACCGGGCTCCCGTAGAAAGGGACCAGTGTCCGGCGGCCCAGCGTGTCGAGGATGGAAGCAATGGACTGGTCGAGTCTTAGCCCCGCAGGCGCCTCCGGGAGCATCACATCTGTGTCCGACTCTATCCCCTTCACATCCGGGTCGGACCTGAGGTGGCTTAAAAAATGCTCCGGATGAGCGGCAGCCGGGGCGCGGACAAAATGGATGTCCTGGCTCTCGTGCGAGTGGATGAGTGTCAACCCGTGGCGTCTGACGACTTCCTGGATCTCCTTTGGCGAACAACGAAGGATGAACTCGCCCTCTTCGTCGGATGCGCTGCCAGCGCGGGGTATACCCAGCAGGGTGACGAGCCCGAGCAGCGATGCGAGAATCTGTCGTTCCACTTTGCGCCTCATCTCATATCTCCATCCCATGCATCACGCCTGCAAAACCAACTTGCCGGTTGATCGAATTGCATCAGCACAGTCAGTGCCCCTTCCTCGGGGTCTTTTTCGCCCGACCGTGCCCTCTCTTGTCTTTGGCCCTACGGGCTGGCTGAGCGGCATCTCAATTTGCTTGCCGGCCTGGCGCACCGGCACTTAAAGCCGCAGGCGTTTGGTCGGCGCATACTGAGATCCATGAGAATTAAGCTTCGAGTGATCTGTTACCTGATAGAGGAAGACTTGGCAATCCGTTGATTATTGGAATTCGCGGTTGGTGAAACCTGACACTAACTGTCGGGAGAATACCTGGTGGCAGTGCGGGGAGAATACCTGGTGGCTGGCTGCCCCGAAGCCCTTTCCTTTCGAGAGAGAAGGGCTTGTCCTCGAAGCATGGTTCGCGGAATGACTTACACATCTTGCAGAAAGCTCGGGGCGAGCAAGCCGCCAGAGGTGCCGCTCTTATTGAATCTACAGGCCACTTTTCTGTATTCGAGGCAAATCCTGCAGGACGATTCCGTCCAAAAAGTCGTAGTCGCCCGTGGGCGCGAGCTGCACCTGAGTGATGCGTCGGCGGTGCACCAGGACATTGTCGGAGAGCCAGAGATTGAGATAGGGCAAGTCTTCGGCCACGATGCGCTGGACTTCACTGTAGAGCTGCCGGCGCCGCTCGCGGTCAGCCTCCACGCGGGCTTGGTCGACCAGGACGTCAAGCCGCGGGTTGCGATAGTGGCCTCGGTTGGCGCCGTCCGGCGGGATCTTGCGCGAGTGGAAAACGAACTCAAAGATGTCCGGGTCGTTATTGCCGCCCACCCAGCGCAAGGTGTAGAGCTGAAAGTTGCCGCGAGTGATGTCAGCGTAGAGAGTGGCAAGTTCAAGCGGGCGTAGCTCGAGCTCGACGCCCACTCGCCGCCACTGTTCCTGCAGCACCGCGCCCAGCAGCCGCGTGATCTCTTCCGTCGAAGTCTTTAGGGTCAGCTTCAGCCGTATGGCGTGCCCGCCGGCCCCGGCGGGACGGGGGAAGCCCGCAGCGTCGAGCAACCGTTCGGCGCGCGCAGGATCGTATTCGTAGCGCGGCACATTGGGCTCGTAGGCCCAGTGATTGGGCGGCAGCAAGCCATCCGCGAGTCGCGCCTGCCCGCGCAGCAGATAGGTCACCAGCGCCCGGCGGTCGGTAGCGTAGGCCAGCGCTTGCCGGACCTCGCGCCGTCCCAGCGCAGGGGCGTCCAGGTTGTACGCCACGTACCAATAGGTCGTGCCCGGCTGCTGGGTGACCTCCAAGTCCGGCTGGCGCGCCAGCACCGGCACCATGTCCGGCGAAAGCGAGTTCAGCACTAGATCCGCTGTGCCCTTGCGCAACTCGAGCGCGCGCACCGTGGCATCCGGTACGATGCGAAAGCGCACGCGTTCGATGCTCGGAGGGCGCCGGAAGTAGTTCGAGTTGCGCTCGAGCACGACCTCTTCGTCCTGTCGCGCGCGCAGAAAGCGGAAGGGGCCCGTTCCGATGGGATGCTGCGCGAAATCGGCCGTCGCATCGGCCGGAACAATCCCGACGGATGGACGCGCCAGATTCCAGAGAAACGAGGCGAACGGCTCGCGCAAGCGGAACACCACGGTCGCTGCATCGGGCGTTTCCACCGCTGCCAGCATGCGGAAGGCGCCCCGCTTCGGCGTTTTGATGGCGCCGGAAAGGATGGAATCGAATGTGAACTTCACATCGGCGGAAGTAAGTGCCCGGCCGTTGTGAAAGCGCACGCCGCGGCGAAGATGGAAGACGTAAGTGAGAGGATCGGGAGACTCCCAGCGCTCGGCTAGGTCCCCGCGCAGATTCATCTCCGCGTCTCGCTCGAGCAAGCCGCTGAACACCAGGCTGTGGAGTCGCTGCGATTGCGCATCGGTGCCGATGCGCGGGTCAAGATTGGCAGGCATGGTTTCAATCAAGAATGTAACCGTGCCCGGGTCAGCCGCCCGGGGGCTCGAACAACTCGCGAGCAGCAGCAAGAAGGTAAGGAGAGCAAAGCAGATGAAGGGCGTAGACGAAGTAGAGGAACCTGCTTTGGCTCCGCTACATCCTTTAGCTCCTTTTCTGCGCATAGATCACCTTACCGAGTATAGCGGGATGTTTGGCGCCCGTTGCACTACAGAGGTTGGCCGGACGGCCGTGAAAAGTCTCATAGGCCAGGATGGCGAAGGCGAAAGCTTCCTTGGCGTCCTCGGGTATGCCCAAGTCTGCTGACGAAACAATCTCGATGCCGGAAAGCCCCGCCCCGAGCTGCGCCATCAGCAACGGATTATGGGCGCCACCGCCGGAGACGATCAATTGCTCGACCTTCGCGCACGGTAGGATCCAGCGATGAAACGCATCCACCACTGAAAGCGCGGTCAAGATTGTGGCCGTGCGCACCAAATCTTCCGGGCGCGCCTTGTGCTTGCGGCCCCAGTCGAGCAATCGCTGCATGTAAGCCACGCCGTATTGTTCGCGCCCTGCCGTCTTTGGCGGCGGCTGGCGCAGGTAAGCCTCGCCCAGTAATTCGTTCACCAGCCGTGGCAGGAACCGGCCCTTCCGTGACATGCGGGCGTCGCGGTCAAACGTTTGCTTTCCGCGGCTGAAGTGGCGCACCAGCGCATCGATAACCATATTGCCGGGCCCGGTGTCGAAGGCGAAGACCTGGTCAGGCCGTGCGGCGCGCGGAATTACCGTGACGTTCGCAATCCCGCCTAGATTCAGTGCCACGCGCCCTCGGCGTTCGTCGCAGTAAAGCAAGTAGTCCACAAAGGGCACCAGCGGCGCCCCTTGGCCGCCCGCGGCCATGTCCGCAGGGCGAAAATCCGCAACGGTGGTGATTCCAGTGCGCTCGGCAATGACGGCGGGCTCGCCGATTTGCAACGTCGAGGCAACTCTCTCCGGCCCGCGGAGCGTTGCCGAAGCCACCGCATTCCGCTGGCGATTTCGCCGCTGGGGCAGTGGCGCTGCCGAGCTTAGGAACGGGCCCGGGTGGCCCTGGTGATAAATCGTCTGCCCGTGCGAGCCGATTAGATCGATACGCTGCGGTGGAACCCGGAAGCGCCGGCAAGCCCCCAGCGCCGCGCGGGCGAATAGCTCTCCCAAGAGAAAATTGAGTTGGCTGATCTCGCCGGTTGTGGTGGGCTGGCCCTCGGCAAGCCGCAAGACCGCGGCTCGGACTGCGGGAGGAAATGGAAGTGTCAAGAAGTTTTCCAGCTTCGCTGCAATCTTCGGCGGCGAGCCTGCAATGCGCACCAGGGCCACGTCAATGCCATCGGCCGAGGTGCCGGACATCAGGCCGAGCACGCGCATAGTGCGGGGGGAGGCTGAACTCATCGGGTCGCTCCGGGGGGAAGGGAAGGAGAGGAGGTGGAGGAAGTTCGCACGGATCTCGCGGCGGTCGCCCGAACTATCATGTGATCTGTTTCTTCAGTTGGGCGAGCAGGTTAAGTGCGTCGAGCGGTCTGAGGTTGTCGAGGTCGGCTCGGCGCAGCTCGTCGAGCACTTGGCGGTCAATCGGCGTGAACATAACTTGCTGTTCGGGAGAAGCATCCGGCGCGGACGCCGCCCCCGGCGATAGCTTCTCGCTCAACTGGCGTTCGCTCTGTTCGTGCCGGCGAAGGATTTCACGGGCGCGCTCAATCACGGTGCGCGGCAAGCCGGCGAGGCGCGCCACTTCGATACCGTAACTCTTATCGGCGCTGCCGGGCTCGACCCGCCGCAAGAAGACGATGTCATGGCCGGCCTCTTTCACTGAGACGTGCACATTCTTGACGCCAGGTAGCAACTCGGCCAGCTCAGTGAGCTCATGGTAGTGCGTGGCAAAGAGCGTGCGCGCGCGGGTGTGGGCTTGGAGGTGCTCCACTACCGCCCAAGCGATCGAGAGCCCGTCAAAGGTGGCTGTGCCTCGGCCAACCTCGTCCAGCAATACCAGGCTCGCGGGCGTGGCCGTGTTCAAAATCGCGGCAACCTCGCTCATCTCCACCAGAAAGGTTGAGCGACCCCGCGCCAAATTGTCCGACGCGCCGATGCGGGTGAAAATGCGGTCTATAACCGGCAGGCGCGCTTGCTCGGCCGGCACATACGAGCCCATCTGCGCCATCAGCACAATCAGCGCCGCCTGGCGCAGGTAGGTGGACTTGCCCCCCATGTTCGGGCCGGTGATCAGCAGGATTTGTTGCGAAGCGGGATGGAGATAGAGGTCGTTGGGCACGAAGCGCTCGCCGCGCTGCGTCAGGAGCTGCTCGATGACCGGGTGGCGCCCGCCAACAATCAGCAGCTCACCCGAATCGGTAAATTCCGGGCGGGAGTAGCGGTGCGTGGCGGCCAGGCGCGCGAGGTTCACCAGCACATCGAGTTGCGCGACTCCCGCGGCGGTCTGCCGCAGCCGCGCGGCCTGCTGCGCCACCCCGGCGCGCAGCTCGGCGAACAGGCGGCGCTCGATCTCCAGAATGCGCTCATCGGCCGCGAGCACCTTGCGTTCGTATTCTTTGAGCTCGGGCGCGGTGAAGCGCTCGGCGTTCACCAGCGTTTGCTTGCGCTCAAAGTCCGCGGGCACCAAGTGCAGGTTGGGCTTGCTGACTTCGATGTAATAGCCGAAGACCTGGTTGAAACGAATTTTCAGCGAGGCGATTCCGGTGCGCTTGCGCTCGCGCTCTTCCATCGCGGCGATGAACTGCCTGCTGCGCTGGCTCAGCTCGCGCAGCTCGTCGAGCTCGGGGTCGTAGCCGCGGCGAATGACGCCGGCGTCTGTCACTTGCGGGGGAGGGTCGTCGGCAATGGCGCGCTGGATCCGCTCGCGCACGTCGGCGAGCTCGTCGAGCGAGCCGTGCAGCGCGGCCAGGCGCGCGCTGGAGACTTTGGCCAGGTAGCTGCGGAGTACTGGGATGCGCGCCAGCGAACCCTGCAGCGCCAGTAAATCGCGCGGCGAGGCTACCCCCAGGGTGACGCGGCTCGCCAGCCGCTCGAGGTCCAGCACGCCCGACAACTCCTTGCGGATCTCCTCGCGCAGCACGGTATTCGCTTTGAGCTGGCCCACGGCATCCAGCCTCTCCTCGATCTCCGGGCGAGCGATCTCCGGGCGAAGGATCCAAGAGCGCAGCAGCCTGGCGCCCATGCCAGTTGAGGTCTCGTCCAGGGCCACAAGCAAAGTGGTCGCCTGGGCGCGAGTCGCTTCCTCGGCAAACAGCGGGGCAACCAGCTCGAGGTTGCGCACCGTGACGCTGTCGAGCACCAGCGCCTCCTGCTGCTCGTAATAGCGCACGCGATCCAGGTGCTGTAGGGGTGGGCAAGCGCGCCTGTCCGTTTCGCTGCCATCGCCCTTGGCAGAGGTCTCGCGCAGATAGTGGACCAGCGCGCCTGCGGCCGAGGCGGCCTGGCGGTGGCCAGCCAGACCGAACCCTTCCAGACCCACCACGCCGAACTGCTCGATGAGCAAACGCTCGGCGTAGTCGTCGCGAAAGACCCATTCCTCGAGGCGCGTTTCCACGCCACCTATACCGTCGAGGTCTGCGCCAGTGGCCTGGGGAAAGAGACTCACGGGCCGCGGCAGCAGGATTTCGCGAGGCCGCAGGAGTTGCAGCTCATCGCGCAATTTTTCCTCGGCTTCCGCTCCGGTGAACTCGGTGGCGTGGAACTCGCCGGTGGAAATGTCCACGTAGGCCAGGCCGATGGTTGGCGCCGAAGGATCACGCGCCAGGGCGGCGAGGAAGTTGTTCTCCTTGGGCTCGAGCACTTGCAGGTCGGTCGCGGTGCCGGGGGTGATGACGCGGACTACTTCGCGGCGGACCAGCTTCTTGCCCGGGCTGGGCAGCTCCATCTGGTCGCAGACGGCGACTTTGTAGCCCGCGCGGATCAGCCGCGCGATGTAATTCTCCGCGGCGTGATAGGGCACGCCGCACATGGGCACGGGCTGGTTGCGCTCCCGGTTGCGGGAGGTGAGGGTGATCTGCAGCTCGCGCGAAGCCACGATAGCGTCTTCGTAGAACAGTTCGTAGAAGTCGCCCAGGCGGAAGAGCACGAGTGCATGTGGGTACCGCGTCTTGATGGCCTGGTACTGCCGCATCAACGGCGTGGTTGGTTCGCTCATGCGAGATCTTCGATTTGCTCGCCGCCGGTCCCTTTGACTGCCTTCCCGCTGAAGGGAACAAGCGTTCCAGGATTGGGCTAAGGAGTCGCCTGGGTCGCCTGGATGATTTTCTTATACTCCGGGCGGTGTGATTCTGTCGAGCGGCGGTGGCGGCCCCGGCGCTATTGAGTGGCCACCGGAAAATTCAGGGCACGGAGCGGTTGAGACCACGCACGCTGGCGAGGATTCTTCGTTGCAGGATGGCAGGCTGCTGGGGAAGGGGGGCGGCGATGAGCTGATGCGCTTAGTCTAAGAGGTCTGTGGCGAAGAAACCCGAGGTGCTTTCTCCCATGCTTTCTGACGCGTCGCTTGCACCACCTCGCGGCTCAACTGATGCAGTTGCATGGCCCGGCTTTTCCAACTGAATTGGGCCCGCGCTCGTTCCAATCCACGGGCGCCCATTTGGTGACACAAATTGGGATTGCTGAGAAGGAGCTTTATCGTTGCAGCCCACCCCTCAACGTCCTTCGGCTTCACCAGGAACCCTGTCTGCGTGTGCAAGATCGCATCCAAGACTCCCCCGGATCGGCCGCCAACCACTGCTTTCCCTGCCGCATTGGCTTCCAGGAAGACCATGCCAAAGCCTTCAACGTCGCCGTCCGGTTCCTGTCGATTCGGCATCACAAACAGGTCGCAAAGATGATAGAAGTCCGGCAGCTCCTCTATCGGAACGTGGCCTACGAAGGTCACCGTGTCGGCGAGTCCCAACTCCGCCGCCATGCGACGGAGACGCGCTTCTTCCGGCCCCTCGCCGACGATCAGATAGCGCAAGTCGGCGAACTCCGCACGGATTCGGGCGATGGCTTGGAGCGCGATGTCATGACCTTTCCGAGGATAGAGCCGGGCGACAGTAAGCAGCACCTTCTTGTCTTGCAGGGAGAAGCGCCTGACAAGATCCTCGCGCGGGCTGCGCGGGGAAAACCGCTCGCAATCCACACCAGGGGTAATCTTGCAGATGCGGGATTCCGGGATTCCGATCCGAAGCAATTGCTTCTGGGCGAATCCGCCAGCTGCGACCACGGCATCGGCTTGGTGATAGATGCGGTCGCGAACCAGATGTTGGTATCGCCGCTGATCCATCTGGGTGACCTCTCCGCCATGGCAGTACGCGATGTAGGGGATTCCGAAACCATGCTTCAGCACGAGCCCAATCACTCCCTGCGGATAAAGGTCACCCGCATGAATCAAATCGACCTGATTTTTGCGGACAAAACGGATGGAATCCGCCAGGGGGAAGACAATCTTGAGGAGTTGACGATACTTCAAGTGCGGAAGGGGGTGGAACCGGCGGACGATCTTCAGCAATACGCCTGATTCCCGCCGGTCAAATTCCTGCCAACCGGGAACCTTTTTGGTGAGTACCGTGACTTGATCGGGATACTGGGACACTAGGTTCTCGTAGAGATTGTAATAGTAGACCCGGGAGGAGCCCGCATGTGGAAGAAAGCGATCTGTGAGTAATACGAGCTTTAAAGCCTTGGAATGGGCAGAGCAACTTAGCGATCCTTCGGCTTCTTCTGAGTAGTTGGGCGTCGCCGAGTGGCTGAGGAATTCTGGTGGAGACGGGCCGCTAGGGGCAGGGATAGACTCCCACCTGGAGGCGCCTTCTGGCCTTCGATTGACACCTGCGCCTTCGTGCCCCGATGACATGCTGAATTGGGAGCAAGACCAGTGCCATAGGCGACTCCTAGGTCCGGCGCTAACTGATAGAAAACAATAGACATGCTGACGGGGCTTTGTACCAATCAGGTGCACCTTGCAATATGATTCCTAATCAGTGAAATCTTGTCTTTCTTGAGTTGTCCATGGTGCACCAAGAAAGGCTGCCAATCTGCCGCAACGGGAACAAGGAGCCGCAGATGCCTGTTCTATCTCTAGCCCTGGCCAATGCAGAGTGGCTCTTCTACTTGGTAATCCCGAATTGGGAAAAAATGAACGCGTAGTCGAACGCCACCTCACGGAGGAAGTCGTACCGGCCCGAAGCCCCGCCATGCCCTGCGGCCATGTTGATCTTGAGCAGGAGCGTGTTCGAGTCCGTCTTCAGCGTGCGCAGCTTAGCGACGTACTTGGCGGGCTCCCAATACATCACTTGGCTGTCATTGAGGGAGGTCCGCACCAGGATGGCCGGATAGGCTTTCTTCTCGAGATTGTCGTACGGCGAGTACGTCTTCATGTAGTCGTAGTCAGCTTTCTTTTGCGGGTTACCCCACTCCTCGAACTCGCCCACGGTGAGGGGCAGGGAAGCGTCCGCCATAGTATTAATAACATCGACGAAGGGAACCAGCGACACCACAGCTCGGAACAGGTCGGGCCGCAGGTTGGTGACCGCGCCCATCAGCAGCCCGCCAGCACTGCCCCCGGTGATTACCAGGCGATCTTTAGCCGTAAACTTCTGGGCGATCAGATACTCCGCCGCGGCGATGAAGTCGGTGAAGGTGTTCTTCTTGTTCATCATGCGGCCGTGGTCGTGCCAGGTCTTGCCCATCTCGCCGCCCCCGCGGATGTGCGCGATGGCAAAGACCAAACCCCGATCGAGCAGGCTCAAACGGTTGGAGGAAAACGAGACCGGGAAGGGGAACCCATAGGAGCCGTAGCCGGTGAGCAGCATCGGCGCGGTGGCGTCACGCTTGAGGCCCTTTTTATAGACCAGGGAGATCGGAATGCGTGTCCCGTCTGTGGCTGTCGCGTAAATGCGCTCGGACTGGTATTTCGTCGGGTCGTAGCCGCCGAGTACCTCGGTCTGCTTCAGCAGTTTCCGCTCGCGTTTGTCCATGTCGTAATCAAACACCGAGCTCGGTGTGATTAGGGACTGGTAGGTGAATCGGAAGGTGGCCGTATCAAATTCCGGATTTTGCGCGAGGAAGGCGGCATACGCCGGCTCCGGAAACTCGATACGATGTGACTGGCTGTTGCGCAGGTCTGTTACGCGCAAGCGTGGCAGGCCGTCCTCGCGTTCCAGCAGGACGTAGTGATGCGCGAAGAATGCCATCGCCTCCAGCATCACACTCGGGCGATGGGGAATAACTTCCTTCCAGCTCTCCCGGCGCGGGTCCGCCGCCGGCGCCGACACCAGGCGGAAGTTGCGGCCTCCCGAGTTGGTGCGGATGTAGAACAATTCGCCGTGGTGGTCCACGTCGTATTCGTGCTCGTGTTCGCGCGGCGCGATGATCTTCCACGCGTCATCTGGCAGTGCTGCGGGGAGGTAGCGCACCTCGGAAGTCGTGTGGCTGCCCGAGTGCAGCAATAAGTAGGCGCGGCTGCGCGTGCGCGTCACCCCAACGGTAAACATCTCGTCCTTCTCCTCGTAGAGCAGGTCGTCGGCTCCGGTGGAGCCCAGCCGATGGCGATAGAGCCGGTAGGGGCGCTTGGCGGAATCTTCTACGGTGTAAAACAGTGTCTTGTTGTCAGCAGCCCAGGCCGCCGAGGTGACTTTCTCGATGCGTTCGGGCAGCAGCTCGCCGGTGCGCAGGTCTTTCAACTGGAGCGTGTATTGGCGGAAGCCGGTGTTGTCCGTGGAATAGGCCAGCAGGTTGCCGTCGTCGCTGGCGGCATAGGCGCCCAAGGCCATGAACTTCTGGCCTTTGGCCAGCTCGTTCAGATCGAGCGTAATCTTCTCCGGAGCATCCTGGTTGCCCTTCTTCCTGCAGTAGATGGCGTACTGGTTTCCCTCTTCCGTGCGGGAGTAGTAGAAGTAGCCACGCTCGCGGTAGGGCACCGAGAGGTCGGTCTGCTTGATGCGCGCGAGCATCTCCTGGTACAGCGCCTCTTGAAACGCCTCCGTCGGCTTCATGAGTGCAGCGGTGTAGGCGTTCTCGGCCTCGAGGTAACCGATGACCTCGGGGTTGGTCTTTTCGCGCAGCCAGGAGAAGTCGTCCAGGCGGCGTTCGCCGTGCAGCACGTCCACCTTGGGGGCTTTCTTCGCCGCGGGCGGCTGCGGCGCGGCCGTGTCGTTTGCCTTGAGTGGGGTATCGGTCATCATGGTGGCCGTCAGCAGGATCGCGAGTCGGATGAGAACTTTCATTGTCCCTCCTAGGGCGATGCTTCGATGCGGCTCCTCCTTCGAGTTTGACGCGCGGATCGTATAACGAACGGGGCCCTGAGTTGGCTGATATATACTAGCCAAAGCCGATGACGCGCACCAGATGAACATGGCGGGCTACACCGAGGTCGAAATCAAGCTCCGCGTGGCCAACTTGGCCGCGGTTCGGCGTCGCCTAGCACTTGCCCGGGCGCGCCCTACAGCCAACGGTCGGGTGCACGAGATGAATGTCCTGTTTGACACTCCTCAAGGAGGCTTCGCCAAACAGGGCCAGCTGCTGAGGCTGCGCGTCGAGCGGGCTTCCGGCATGGTCGGAAAGGCGGGCGGGGCGGCGAAGGAACGCGCGGTTCTCACCTATAAGGGTCCTGCGATCAAGAACACCTCAGGCGGTAATGGGCCGAGAAAGCGTTACAAGATGCGGGAAGAGGTGGAGGTTGGCGTAGCCGACCCGGAGCGGCTGCGGTTGATTCTGGAAGCGCTGGGACTGCGCGGCTGGTTCCGCTATGAGAAATATCGGACCAGCTTTCAGCTTCCTGCCACCTGCCGTTGGGCGGCCGGGCTCCATGTCGAACTCGACGAGACTCCGATTGGAAACTTCCTGGAGCTGGAAGGGCCTACCCAAGCCATCGACCGGGCGGCAGAGCTTCTGGGGTACAGTCCCCGTGACTACATCACCCAGAGCTACCTGGCGCTATTCCTTGGCGAATCCCGGAAGCAAGGCACTCCGGCAACGGACATGGTCTTTCCCCCCTCGAAAAAATAGCGTTGATAGTGTCAGTCTTTGCTTGACAAAGTATCGATCTGCCCTTAACTACTAAAATTGAGGACCATTGCTTCAGATGAGCCTTCCAGAGGAACAGGAACCCGTCCGCGGGGCCTCTGACAGGGCGGCCGGGTCTGCGTGGGCTGGGTTGGACTGGACGGGTCCGCAAGCAGGAAAGCTGGGGAGACCCACTTCTGCGGGAGCAACGCCCGACTAAGCTAAGCTCAAGTCGGTGAGGAGTTGACCCGTGGTCGGGGGTTGTTCTCGGCCGCGGTTTTTTTTGTTTTTGGCCTGGGAAACAAGCCCGGCCCGGAATTCCGGTATCCAAGCCCGGTGAGACACGCGGGAGAGAATCTGGAAGCGGGTGGGAGGAAGACATGCTGCACGCGACTGAACTATTGGGAGCAGAAGCCTACGATGTGGGAGGCAACTTCGTTGGCCGGGTGATTGAGCTGTTTATCGAGCCGGCCGATCAGCCTAACCGTGTTGCGCGGATGCTGCTGGGCCGCGGGAAGTACCAGCCGCTGGTAGCGCGCTATGACCATGTGGCTTTTGTGGCGCCTGGGACGGTCCGGCTCAACGTGGATGAAAAAGCGCTCGAGACTCACCGGCCGAACGAGGCCTGGCTGGCAGTGCAGAAGGATCTGCTTGACCAGCAGATTATCGATATCAGCGGGCGCAAGGTCGTGCGCGTCAACGACATCGATCTGGCAGAGCAGCGTGTGAATGGGACCGTCGAACTGCGCGTCACGCAAGTGGACGTTGGCCTGACCGGCGCAGTCCGAAGGCTGCTGCAGGGGCTGGTTTCCCCGTCGTTGATCCGACGGATCCAGCAGAAGCTGCCCGCCCGGCTAATCCGTTGGGAGTTCGTCAATCTGATCGAGGCCGACCCGCTGCGGCGCGTCAAGCTGCGCATCACACACCGGAAGCTGGAGGGACTCCACCCGGCCGATCTGGCTGACATCATGGAGGACCTCTCGGCTGTCGAGCGGCAGGCCATCATCAACTCGCTTGATGAGCAGACGGCTGCCGAGCTCCTGGCCGAACTCGACGCCCGGCTCACCACGCAGATTGTCGAGAAGCTCGACCCGGAGAAGGCCGCCGACATCATCGAGGAGATGGAACCCGACCAGGCCGCAGACGTGCTCGCCGAGCTGACGCCCGAAACCTCGCGGGAGGTACTGCAGGAAATGCCCGGTGAAGAGGCGCAGGAGGTGCGCGCGCTGCTGCGTTTTGAAGAGAACACCGCGGGCGGGATGATGAACTCCCAGTTTGTTTTCGTCGGGGAGACGGCCCTGCGGGACGAAGTTGTGGAGTGGATCCGGACGCAGGATGTCAACCCGGAGCAACTTGACACTATCTTTTTGATCGACGCCGAAGCTAAGCTTTCCGGCAACGTCGCGCTGGCTCGGCTGCTGCTGGCGGCGCCGAACCGGCCCATGGTCGAGCTGAAATCTGAAGCGCTCGTCTCGGTGCAGTCCGGGGCGGAAGACAAGGAAGTCTTCGAGATGTTTGACAAGTACAACCTGCGTAGTTTGGGCGTGGTGGACGAGCACGGCCGACCGATCGGTGTCATTACCGTGGACGATGTGGTGAGCCGGCTTCGGCAACGCTGATAGAAGTGAAGCGCGGAATTGGATGAACTGGACGCCGATTTTGTCGAGAGTGGAGCTGTGGCGAGCCCGGGGCCTCGCCTTGCGCCAGGGAAGCCGCCACCTGCGTCGTCGCCTGGTTCTTTTTTGGGCGGTGGTGGGACCGGGGCTGATCACCTCCAACGTGGACAACGATGCCGGCGGCATCTCCGTCTATTCGGCGGCCGGGGCGCACTACGGTTATAAGTTGTTGTGGGCCCTGATCCCCATGACCATCGCCCTGTATGTCACTGAGGAGATGTGCGCGCGACTGGGGGTGATTACGGGCAAAGGACTCTCGGACCTGATTCGGGAGGAATTTGGATTCCGCCCCACGTTCTTCGTGATGCTAGCCGGCTTTTTGGTGGATCTGGGCAACGTTGTGGCGGAATTCGCGGGCGTCGCGGCTGCCATGCAAATCTTTGGGATCAGCAAATACATAGCCGTGCCCTTAGCCGCGATTCTCGTCTGGGTGCTGGTGCTGCGCGGCACCTACCGTCAGGTGGAGAAAATATTTCTGGTGGCGTGCAGCTTCTATCTGGCCTACCTGTTTTCCGCCGTGCTGGCCAAGCCCGACTGGCTGCAAGCGGCCAAGAACGTGGCCATCCCCAGTTTCCATTTTGACACCGGATATCTGCTGATGTTGACGGCGCTGGTGGGCACCACGATCGCCCCCTGGCAGTTCTTTTACCTCCAGGCTAGTTTTGTGGAGAAGCGGGTGGGGCCGCGGCAGTACCCGCAGGCTCGCGCCGACGTGATGTTCGGAAGCATCAGTTGCATGGTCATCGTCTTCTTCATTATCGTCTGCACGGCGGCCACGTTGTACGCTTCCGGCCAACGCAACATCACCGACGCCGCGGACGCGGCCAGGGCCCTGGTGCCCCTGGCCGGAAAATGGGCTAGCATGCTGTTTGCCTTCGGCCTGCTCAATGCGTCGCTCTTTGCCGCGTCGATTCTGCCGCTTTCGACCGCCCACGTGATTTGTGAGGGACTGGGCTTTGAGTCCGGCATCGATCATAAGTTCAGCGAGGCTCCCATCTTTTATTGGCTGTATACGGTGCTGATTGTGGTGGGCGCCGGGCTGATCCTGATTCCGGGGGCGCCGCTGCTGCGCATTCTGCTGCTTTCACAGGTGGCCAATGGTATGTGGCTTCCGATCGTGCTGATCTTCATTGTGTTGCTGGCTAACCGGCGCGACCTGATGGGAGACAAAATCAACACTCCGGCTTTCAACGCGGTCGCGTGGACCACCAGCGCGGCGATGATCGCCCTGACCCTTGTCTTACTTTATGCCGCGCTGTCCGGGCACGGTGAGGCCTTGGGCCTCGGCTCGGTGATTCCTTAGCCGACTGCCGTGCCACGCCCCTGCAAGATGTGCACATCGCTGGCTCCCCCGTTGCGCTGCCTTTGTCCACTGTGTTAACTTTGCGGTGTAAAGATGCCTGCTTGCAAGGACCCGCGCAGCCCGGTGAAATCCTCAGGATTCGGTCCGTGAAAGCGTCTGACCTGCTCAAGGCCGCGGATCGACCTCTCGATCGCGAAGAAGCACGCCTGCTGGACGAGCTGGACCCTCGGCGGTTGCCCCAGCACATCGCGATCATCATGGATGGTAACGGCCGCTGGGCCCAGCGGCGCCACCTCCCCCGCGTTGCCGGCCATCGCGCGGGGGTAGACACGGCGCGCGAGGTGATCGAAACCTGCGCGCGACTGAAAATTTCTGCGCTCACGCTCTACGCCTTTTCACTCGAGAACTGGCGTCGGCCCAAAGCCGAGATCGATTTCCTGATGCGGCTGCTCCGCGAATACCTCCGCAAGGAGCTGCCCGTCATCCACGAGAACAACATCCGCCTGCTGGTAATCGGTCGGCCCGATCAGTTGCCCGTCGAAGTGCGCAGCGATATCAAGCGCGCCATGCGTCAGACCGAGGCCAACACGGGCATGCGCCTCGCCGTCGCTCTCAACTACGGTGCGCGCGCCGAGCTGGTCGATGCTTTCAACGCCATCCTGGATCACGCGCGCCACAACGGCGGCTCCTTTCGCGTCGACGAGCAGACCATCGCCGACCACTTATACACCGCCGGGCTACCCGACCCGGACCTGCTAATCCGTACGAGCGGGGAAATGCGCGTCAGCAACTTCCTGCTGTGGCAGATCGCGTACGCCGAGATTTACGTCACCGAAACGCTCTGGCCCGACTATTCGCGCGCGCGCTTGTTTGAAGCTCTGCTCGATTTCCAGAAACGCGACCGCCGGTACGGCGGCTTGAGTGGTGTTGCGGCGTGTAGCGCCGGCACAGGAACGCGCGGTTGACGCGTCGAAGCTCGTACCGCCGGGTCTTGCCCACCGCGTGCGGAAACCCTCGCGGAATCACTTCCCCGACGAACGGCCCACTCCAAGATATGGTAGGCTCGGGCCGGCCCGGTCCGCTCATCTGATCATTCCCAACGTCGGCGAGGCCGTGGTTCCCGACTAAAGCCGTCGGGACGCGAAAGTCGCGAAACTGCACGAGGAATTTCTCCGCGTGGCGTCTGAGGCTGACAGGCTGAAAAGCTCAGCGACTCTCCCGCGTGTGCTGACCGCGGCAGTGCTGATCCCTGCGGTGGTGGCGGCGGTTTGGTGGGGCCCGACCGGCCTGATCGCGGCGTTGACCGGCTTGGTGACGCTTCTTGCCTTGCTGGAA
>QHYU01000223.1 GCA_003224235.1 Acidobacteriota bacterium | reverse complement strand
CGAGAGCTCCCACAAATACTCCTCCGACGAGGTTATCCACATGGCTCAGCGTATCGGCTTCTGTTGCGACGCCCAATGGGTGGACCTGGAGTGGCCCTTCGCGCAGAGCTTGCTTATCGCGGGGTAAAAGATGCCCTTTAAAGCCCTGAAGCTTCAGGGGCTGAAGCCCATAATCTTGGCACCGGCAACATGTCGGAGCTGAAGCTCCGACCCCCTGACTTCACTGTCTTTTGTTCTGGGACTTACGACTCAGGAGACTAGCGCAAGGGCGCGACGTGCACCACGACTCGCCCCTTCCAGACGGCCTGCGCTCCAAGCTCGGCCGACCAAACCACCAGGATCTGTGAGCCCTGGTAAACGCGCTCAAAGCCTTCCTCGGACTCGGAAACCGTTTCGATCGGCGCGATCCAGAACTGGTGCGCCTGCGGGGCCTCGAGCGTCACGGCGACTTTCTGCCAGGCGTCAATCAACCGGAGCTCAGAGGCCGGCACCGCCCCGCCCCATTCCAACGGATAGCGCCGGCCTCCTGTCTCAAAGTACCGATCCGGTTCGTTCGGGGCGAGAAAGTTGATTACCACTTCGAGCCCGATCTGGAGCTGGTGTGGCTCTGCGCTGCGCTCTGCGAGCTCGAGGTCACAGGCAATGTAGAAGCCGTCCGGAGAGCTGGAGAAAGAGAACGTCTTGACCGCGCGCAGGGAAGCGTCGGCCGCTGGGCCGGTAGCTGGCGCAGCCAGCGGGGACTCCCGGACCAGTTCCACCTTTTCTGCGGAGGCAAACGCAACGTCGTAAATGCCGGCGGCGAACTCTGCGTTCTCCTTCAAGCGCAAAGCCTGGTAGTCCTGGTAGGTCTTTTCCGGGGCAAACAGCAGTAGCCGGAAAGCGTGCCGGGCCCAGCGGTCGTAACGCAGGCGGCGCCGGAGGCCTTCTTCCTTGACGCGCACTTGTTCATGGATCGAAGCCACTCCGCCGACGTCGCCGGCTGTGTCGCGCACGCGCGTGTGATAAGCCTCCAGGCGCCGCTGGAGCGAATTGATCAGCGTGATGCCATGTTCGCGGGCATCCAGCGCAGCCAGCGTGCCCCCGTCCGCCGGCTTTAGCAGCGCGGCAAACTCCGGAGAGGTCACGTAGAGCTCTACGACACCGTCAGCGTCGAAGTCCAGCCGTTGGATTTCTACGTATCGCGTCCCGCCGTGGTCGACTGCGTCAGCGAGTGTTTCCGCGAGCACCAGTTCGTGCCATAGCGCTGTCCGCAGGTGCGGCGAGTAAAGCCCGCCGAAGACGCCGTGCCAGTAGGCATCATTGCACTGCGACCGCAGTAGGTGCGTGGTGGCTTCGCCCAGTCTCCGGCGCACCGCCTGCCCGCGCCGTAGGGAAGCCAACCGCCGGATCTTCTCCGAAACGTAAAGCATCTTTTTGTGAAGCAGGTTCGCTTCCGCGTACTTGCTGAAGAAGCCACGCCAGAAACCGCCACGCAGGAATTGCTGCACGTCCGACCGCGATCCAAACTCCTGCTGCAAGGCATGGAAGCGCACCCGGACTGCAGTGGGCAGCGCCCACTCCATCATTTCGGTGTACGAGGCGGTGGGCAGGTCGGCGCGGCCAAGTGGCGGATGCGCGCTCAGGTATTTGTCCGGCGGCGACGTCACGAGCCACCCGGCATTGGCCTCCAGCGCCGTGAAGAAACGTTCGAGCCAGCCGTCGCGGTAGCAGTAATCGTAGGTACCAGGCCAGACGCCGAATTTTTCGCAGTCGTCGCCCATGGCCGCCAGCCCACCGGGGTGCTCGCGGGCCACGCCACGCAGGAACTCGATCGTATCCTCCACAGGGCGAAATGGGATCAGATAGCGCAGCCCTTTCAGGCCGGGAATGACTTTCACGGTCTTGCCGCGATCCTCGGCGATGTAGGCACCGTGAAGCTGCTGAAGCTCGAATCCGCCAGCCAGAAAATGGACGTCGTCCACCAGTGTATAGTCCGCGCCAGCCTCCGCCATCACGGTGGGGAGCTGCGGTTCCCAGACGCGTTCGGCCAACCAGGCGCCCTTCGGGCGCAGCCCAAACCATCGTTCCAAGTAGTCGGCCATCCGCCGGAGCTGTTCCCACTGGTCTTCCGGCGGGATGGCAATCAGAATCGGCTCGTAAAAACCCCCGCCGATCAATTCCGCCTGGCCACGAGCCACTAACCGGCGCAGCAGCTCGAAATATTCCGGGTGACTCTGCTCGATCCATTCCAGCAGCGGGCCCGAATAGTGAAGACCCAGACGGATCGAAGGATGACGCTCCAAACACTCCACGAACGGCAGATAGGAGCGCTGGTAACACTTCTCGAGCACGCTGTCGAAGTTTCCGACGGGTTGGTGTGCGTGGATGAGCAGGACCAGGTGCAGCTTGGACAATTGGGACCCCTTCCAAAAGCTATTAATAATAAAGCGAGACCCACGATTCTTCCCAGCAGAAATTCAAAAGCCGACACACGGTAGATGCAATTCAGACCAGTCCGGTTCCAACAAAGCTATGGCGAGAGTCTTGCAACGACTAGGTGAGGACTGCCGTCTTCTGGATCGTCGCGCCAGCATACCGCTCGAGCCGGCGCGCGTGCCGCTCGATCGCCCGCTCGACCGCGCCAGCCTCGCTGCTTGCCGGCGCGAAGATCACCGTGAAGACTGCGCGAGCGGCCTCGGTGATCATCGTCCGCGTC
>QHYU01000025.1 GCA_003224235.1 Acidobacteriota bacterium | reverse complement strand
CCGCGGGGAGGGGGTAGAGCCACATTTTGTAGGGCCGCGCGGCAGGATCCAGTCGCTTGCGAAGCAAGGGGACAGCGAAGATTTGCCCTATGAATTGGACCAGCAAACGCGTGGTAATCAATGCGTTGATCACTACATCTAATTGGAAAAACGCTGCCCCGATGGCCACCCCGCCAACGGTCAACAGTGAGACGTGGGGAAAATTCTTGGTGGGGTGAACCCGGGCGAAGGGGCGAAAGAAATATCCATCGAGCGCGGCCGCATAGGGGATGCGCGAGTATCCCAGCAGCAGAGCGAACACAGATCCAAAAGCCGTCCACAGAATCATCACCGTGGCCGCAATCGCGGCTGGGCGCCCGTACAGGCGTTGCATGAAGTCGGAAACAATGAATTGCGAGTGCAGCGCCTGCTGCCAAGGCACCACGCCGATCAATACGATATTGATGGCGGCGTAGCCTACCGCGCAGGCCGAGATAGAGATGAGGATGGAGTATGGAATGACGCGGGCAGGTTCTCGCACTTCGTCTCCGATGTAGCAGATGTCGTAGTAGCCCAGGTAATCGTACATGGCAACCAGTGTGGCACTGCCCAGGCCGAAGAGGAATCCGCTGCTGAACTTGAATGCGCCTGGTGGAACTGAGAAGGCTTGTTTCAGGTCGCAGCGCCAAAACCCTAAAATGAGAACGCCCGCCATGGTCAGCACCGTGCCGGCCCACAACGTCACGGCGACTTTGCTCAGGACGGTGGTTTGGCGATAAAGAAGTAGCAAACCCACCAGACCCACGCTAGCAGCTAGCAGCTTGCTTCCCAGAGGTGTCATCGCCGGCCAAAGATAGCCTGCGTAGCTCGAGAACCCGATCATCCCCGAGGCAATCTCCAGCGGTCCGCTGAGTACAAACTGCCAAATGAAGAGGAAGGCCATCAGCCGGCCGAAACTCTGGGGTCCATAGGCTTCCCGCAGGAATCGGTAGCTGCCACCCGAGCCTGGCAGGGCCGCACCCAATTCGCTCCATACAAATCCGTCGCAGACGGCGATTATCGCGCCCAAAATCCAACCCAACATGGCTTGCGGGCCACCCATCGTGGCCAGAAGAAGCGAGATGGAGATGAACGGGCCGACGCCGACCATGTTCGACATGTTCAGAGCAGTGGCGCCGAGCAGTCCGAAGCTTCGTGTGAGGTGAGGATCGGATTGAGATTCCATGCGAGCGTCTTCGGTGCGTTTCCGGGCCTCGCAAACTAACACAGAATTCGAGGGGGTGCTATCCTCGCTTGTAGCGCGAATGAAGCAGGGCACTCTCGTCGTGACCGCTGGCGAGCGTGATTGAGACTGCCTGTGGCGAATTCATTCTCTCGGGCCAGTCGAAGCTGAAACTGCCGCGGCCGGATTCTACAGTTCGACGGCATTAATTTAATACGTTCCAAGACCGTGACGTGATCGTGGGAGATCATGCAGGTTAGACAAACTCAGGGCGAGCTCGGGCACGACGTGGTGTACCCCTACGAACTTTAGCCTTTTGCCCTTACCTTTTTCTCCTTGCCCCTGCCTCCTTTACTTCCTCTACCTCTTGTACTCCCCTGCTGCCCTGCTCTCCCGTCCCGCTGTGGTATAAACGCGAAGGATGCACGCAGCGTTCTCCAGCATCGCGTTTGCCGAGCCCGACCGCGCCGAAGGCAATCTCGCCTTGCTCGAGCAGCAACTGCCCGGCAACCTCTGGGCCACTTTGCCGGCACTTCTGGCGCAGCTTCCTGACCCCGATAGCGCGCTGAACTACCTGGAGCGCTACCTCCGTCCGGATGCCGAGCCCGGAGAATCACGCGCCCCTTTCGCCCGCACGGTTGCTTACCTGAAGCAGCATCCTGCCGCGCTGCACCACTTGCTGGTTATCTTCAGCTACAGCCGATTTCTTTCCGAGACGCTGGTGCAGCAGCCGGAGTTGATCACCTGGCTGCATCGTCCCACCCGCCGGGGTCAGGATCCTGCCGACAACCTGGACCGCATTAAGTCGCCGGAAGACTTGCACGAAGAGTTCGCGCGCTTTGCGGTGGTATCGCACCAGCAAGCCCCGGCAGTGGTTCTGGCGCGGTTCAAGCGTCGCGAGTATCTGCGCATCACCCTGCGGGATGTGCTGGGCCTCAGCACGCTGGCTGAGACGACACTCGAGCTTTCCCATCTCGCTGACGTCCTGCTCGAGCGCGCCCTGCGCATCTCTGAGCAGCACCTGCAGAACGCTTACGGTACGCCGCAATTCACCGACGCGGCCGGCAATCGCCACGCGGCCCGCCTGGCCATCCTTTCCCTCGGCAAGCTGGGCGGCCAAGAACTGAACTACAGCTCGGACATCGACCTGATGTTTCTGTACGGCCGCGACGGTGAAACCTCCGGCGGCTCGCAGGGGACCACCACCAACGCCGAATACTTCGCGCGGCTCGCGCAGGCCGTGCTCAAGTTGATCACCGAGGTGACTCCGGAAGGCGCCCTCTTCCGCGTGGACCTGCGCCTGCGCCCGCAAGGCAGCGAAGGCGATCTCACCACCAGCCTGCCGGCGGCGCTCGAGTATTATCGTCACCGGGCGCGCGAATGGGAGCTACAGATGCTCATCAAGGCACGCTGCTCGGCCGGAGACGTGGAGGTTGGCCGGTGCTTTCTGCGCGAGGTGCAGCCACTGGTTTATCGCCGCGAGTTCAACCTTGGCGCGGTGAAAGCGGTACTCAACGCTCGCCAGGAGATCGCGCGCGACCTCCAGCGCCGCGCCGGCGCCGCTAGCCACGCTGCTGAGTGGAACGTCAAGCTTTCTCCCGGCGGAATCCGTGACATCGAGTTCCTCACCCAATGCTTGCAGCGGCTCTACGGCGGTTCCGATGCCTGGCTGCGTTCCAACTCGACCCTGGTGGCGTTGCAGCGCCTGCATGACAAAGGGCACTTGAGCGGCCGCGACTTCTTTCGCCTCGGCGCCGCGTACCAGTTCCTGCGTAGGGTCGAGCACCGCTTGCAACTTCGCGACGGCCTTCAGCGCCATACGCTTCCCCAGGCGGCCGCCGCGCTCGATCGATTGGCGCGCCGCTGCGGGATCGAAGCGGCTCCCCTGGACGGACGCGCGCCAGCCGAGCAGTTGCTCCACCGCCTGTCGCAGTATTTCGCTGATGTCCGCGAAATCTACGACCGCATGTTGTCCCTGCGCACGCCCTCGCCACTCCCCGCCGGGCAAGAGGTCGAGGGCGACCCCGTTTCAGGCGCCCTACTGCGCCGGCTTCGTTTGGAATACCCTGCGGTGGCGCAGGAGGTGGAAAAGTCCGTCAACTCCAGGGTCGCGGGCCGCGCCGAAGATGGCTACGCGCGCCGGGGTCTGCTGCACTTTCTCAGCTCGGCTGTGCTCGACCCCGCCGTGATGGCGCAACTGGAATCACATCCCGAGTGGATCGCCCGCGCCACAGAGATCCTCGCGCGAAGCGATCTTGCCGCGGAGATGCTCTCCCGCCATCCCGAAGAGGTAGCAGTGCTCGCCGACCCCGGTCTGGCGGGCTTCCGCGGCCCGCTGCGCGCGATATCCGGCGCGGACGTGGAAAACGCCCTGGCCGCGGTGCGCGTCGGCTATCGCCGCGGCGTGCTGGCCACCGTCGTCCGCGCACTCTTCGGCGTCACGCAACCTTTCGAGACCTTCCAGGCGCTGACGCGCCTCGCCGAGGAAGCCTTGGGCCAAGCACTCGAGCTGGCTGCACGCGAGGTCCTGGGCACCGTCGATTTGGCCTCCGGGCCGCTTGCGGTGCTTGCTCTGGGCCGGCTTGGCACCGGGGAGATGGACATCGGCTCAGATGCGGATCTGATTTTTGTAGTCGATGTGCATCTCGCCGCGGAGCATCGCGAGCCGTGGCGGCGCTTGGCCGAGCGCCTGGTGCAAGTAGCCGGCAGCCACACTCGCGAGGGCCTGCTATTTCCTGTGGATGCACGTTTGCGGCCGCGCGGCAGCGAAGGCGAGATCGTGCAGTCGGCGGGCTACCTGCGCAGCTACTTCCGCACCGAGGCGGAGGCTTGGGAGGCGGCCACGTTCCTTAAAGCCAGACCGGTCGCGGGTAACCTCGCGCTCGGCGCCGAAGCCGTTCGCCAGGTCTACGCCATTCTGGCCGAACGGTTCTCGAGCCCCGGCGAGCTTGCCCGGCAGATGGCGCAGACGCGCGAGCGCCTCGAAAAAGCACATCTGGAAATAGCAGGTGCCGATGGTGCGCGAGCCTCAGGCACAAAAGGCGACTTCAAGAAAATCAGCGGCGGCTATTACGACGTCGAATATATTTTGGCCTTCTTGTTCCTTACTCGCGTTTTGCCCGGCAGCGTGGAAAGTGGCAGGCCGCTTCGACCGGAGTCCCGGGGCCACGTCCTGCGGCAGATTGCTGCGCTCGAATCCGCCGGGACCGAGGCCTCAGGATTGACTACCGCGCAAGCGCAGATCTTGCGTGCCGCCGCACTCCTCTACCGCAGCCTCGACCATGCGCTACGCCTGGTGACCGGCCGGCCCTCCAACCAACTGCCTGAGCCGGCCTTGGCCGAGCGCGTCACGCGCCTGCTCCAGGGTTGGGGGCTGCCTCTCCCCGAGGGGCTGGAGCCCGCGGTGGAATCCGCCCGCCATCAAATCCGCGCGCTGTACGAACAAATCGTCCTCGCGGCACTCCCGTAACCCATGACGCAGGCTGGCAGACGGCAGCATACCCGAGCAGCTTTTTCACGCGCTCGGTCACCTTCGGGGACCACCGGGTCCCACACGCCATTGCCGCTTAGCGAGGCGTGAAAGACGGTCACACTCGGCAATCCCGCGCTGGGTGTTTCAATCCGCCCGCGCCAATTGAACAAATGCAGCCCAATGAAGCGGTGCGGCACAAAAGGGTTTGTGCTATCTTGTGCGCTTCGAGCGGACGCGCCGCGAGCCGCCAGCGCAGGTTGTCGCGTTTTTCAGCGCGCCCACAGCATTGAGGGGTAACAACCATGAAGCAATCCTACAACGGCATCCCTGTTCCAGCGGACGGCAAGCCGATCGAGTACGCGGGCGGCGCGTTTCGCGTGCCGGACCGCCCCATCATCCCCTTCATCGAAGGGGACGGCACCGGCCGCGACATCTGGCGCGCCTCGCGCCGCGTGTTCGACGCCGCAGTCGAGCGCGCCTACGGCGCCAAGCGCAAGGTGGTGTGGTTTGAGGTCTTCGCTGGCGAGAAGGCCTTCAACCACTTCCGTGAGTTGCTGCCGCAAGATACCGTGGAGGCCTTCCGGGATTTCCGCGTGGCCATCAAGGGTCCCCTGACCACTCCAGTGGGCGGCGGCATCCGCTCGCTCAACGTGGCGCTGCGGCAGATTCTCGATCTTTACGCCTGCGTCCGTCCGGTGCGCTATTTACCTGGAGTGCCTTCGCCTCTCCGGCACCCCGAGCGGATGAACGTGATCATCTTCCGCGAAAACACAGAGGACGTTTACGCCGGCATCGAGTGGCGTTCCGGCACGCCCGAAGCGAAAAAGCTCCTGGAGTTCCTAAACAACGACATGCTCAAGGGCAGCGGCAAGCAGATCCGGTGGGATTCCGGCGTGGGGATCAAACCCATGTCTCCCACCGGCACCAAGCGGCTGGTGCGGCGGGCGATCCGGCACGCGCTGGAGAACAAACGTCGCATCGTCACGCTGGTGCACAAGGGCAACATCCAGAAGTTCACCGAGGGCGCTTTCCGCGACTGGGGCTACGAGCTGGCCAAGGAGGAGTTCCGCCCCTACGTCGTCACCGAGCGCGAAAGCTGGATCCTGGACAATCGCGACCGCAACCCGAATCTTAGCGTCGAGCAGAATGCGATTTTGATCGAGCCGGGGCTCGAGCGCGCCACCGAATCTTTCCAGAAGGAAGTGCAGGCTGAAGTCAGGCGCGTGCTCGAATCGATCTACGCGAGTCACGGCCAGGGCCAGTGGAAGCAGAAGCTGATGGTGAACGACCGCATCGCCGACTCCATTTTCCAGCAAGTGCTGACGCGCGCCGATGAGTACGACGTGCTGGCCACACCCAACCTGAACGGCGACTATCTCTCTGACGCTTGCGCCGGGCAGGTGGGAGGCCTGGGGATGGCGCCTGGCGGCAACATCGGCGACGGCTACGGCTGCTTCGAGGCCACGCACGGCACCGCGCCCAAGTACGCGGATAAGGACGTCATCAACCCCAGCTCGGTGATGCTCTCAGGCGCGATGATGTTCGACTTCCTCGGCTGGAGCGAGGCCGCGCGGCTGGTGGAAGACGGCATCGCACGCACCATCCAGCAGAAGCGCGTCACCTATGATCTTGAGCGGCTGATGGAGGGAGCAACACGGCTGCGGACCTCGGAGTTCGCCTCGGCCATCATCGAAAACATGGAGGCTCGGGTCGCGGCTGACTGAATCCTGTAGCCTGCGCCTTCACAGGCGGGGCCTTTCGCAAACAACCCCCCGGGTCTGAAGGCCCGGGCTACACACGGAGCGCGCGGATGCGCAAAAAGGTGACGGTAGTAGGTGGCGGGTTCGTCGGTTCGACCGCGGCGCAGCGCATCGCGGATGCGGAGCTCGCCGATGTTGTCCTGACCGACATCCTCGAGGGAGTGCCGGCTGGCAAGGGGCTCGATATGCTCGAGTCCGGCCCGATCCTGCGGTCCGATGCACGGGTGATCGGCATCTCCACCAACACTGGCGACTACCGCGAAACGGCCAACAGCGATATCGTCGTCATCACTGCCGGCTTCCCGCGCAAGCCCGGGATGAGCCGCGACGACTTGCTCCGCGCCAACTACGACGTCGTCAAGGGCGTGGTCGAGCAGATGGCCAAGTATTCTCCCAATGCCATCCTCATCATGGTGACCAACCCGCTCGATGCCATGGCTCAGGCGGCCTATAAGATCAGCGGCTTCTCGAAGAATCGCGTGATGGGCATGGCCGGCGTGCTGGACTCGGCACGCATGAGCACGTTTGTGGCGATGGAGCTGGGCGTATCGGTTGAAAACGTGCATTCGTTCGTGCTTGGCGGCCACGGTGACGACATGGTGCCGCTGCCCCGCTATTCGACCGTGGCAGGCATCCCGCTGCCCGACCTGCTACCCAAAGAGCGCATCGACGCCATCGTCGAGCGCACGCGCAAGGGCGGCGCCGAGATCGTCAATCTGCTCAAGACCGGTTCGGCTTACTACGCGCCCTCGGCCGCCGTGTTCGAAATGGTCGAGGCCATCCTGAAGGACAAAGAGAAAATTCTACCCTGCGCCGCCTACCTCGAAGGCGAATACAGCATCAAGGGGCTGTTTGTCGGTGTGCCGGTGAAGCTCGGCGCCCGCGGTGTCGAACAGATCATCCAGATCAAACTGACGCCGGAGGAAAACGCCGCGCTGCAGAAGTCCGCGGCGTCGGTGCGCGAGCTGGTCACCGTCCTCGGCCTCTAGCCTTGGCCGAAGTCTTTCCTCTTGGGCACTCTGCTAGGTATCAGGCATGACTGCATTTTTCGTGGTGCCTTTTCCTTTTGCCTTTCAACCTATGGCTTGTCCGCGCGACCCTAAAGGTCAGGAGTCTCACGCCTACTTCGCGGCCAGCTCGAAGACGCGCAGGTTAGAGAACACTGCTTCCATTCCGGGGCGGGCCAGGAACAAACCCGCGTCGCCGCGAAGATCAGTCGTCACCGCGGTGGTGCCGACCAGCTTGTCGTTGATGTAGCATCGGATGGTCCGCCCGTAGATTTCCACGGCCAAGCGATTGATCGCGCCATAGCCCTTCTTGACGACGGGATCGTTAGTCCAGTCAATCGGATACCGCCAGGCTTGATTCAACTGCGAGAGACGATAGGACCCATCGGCATTCAGGGTGAAGGTGTAAAACAGATTGTTGTCTTGCGCCGGCCGGCCGAACTTCAGCCCAAAAGAGCTTCTCGGACTGCCCTTGCGCAGAGCCACCGAGACTTCCATCCGGGCGTTCGCAGGAAGAGTGCCGACTTTGTCCAGCGTAATCTCGCAAGTGCCTTCCGGCCCTACGTTCGCCACCACAAAGCCGTCCTCGCCATACCACGTCTTGCAGTAGCGGTCGGCGAGTTCGGGCCAATTGTGTTTCGCGACGAGGTCGTCCTCAAACAGGGGCCGCACAACCGCCAGCTCCGGAACGGGCGTGACCAAGGCGCCCAGTTCGACGACGCGTAGGTCGGTGAAGACCACTTCCGTTCCCATCAGGTCGAGATTCAGTCCGATGGCGCCGCGGACGTCTTCGGGCGCGTCGTAGGAGCCGACCGGTTTGCCGTTGATATAGCACTGGATCGTGCGACCCCGGATTTCGACCGCGAGTTGGTTCGGAGCGCCGTACCCTTGCTGGACCACAGGATCGGAGGTCTTCTTGATGAGAGCGCGCCAGCTTCCGTTCCAGCCCGCGAGGAGGTAACTGCCGTTCCCGGTCACGCCGAAGGTGTAATAAGAGCGGTTGTCATTCGTCGCCATGCCAAACTTCAGGCCGAATCCGCCATTGAGCTCGCCCCGGCGAAGACGCGCGGTAAGTTCCACGCGGAAGTTCCCCCGAAAGTAGCCGGCTTGTGTCAGATCGAACTCGCACGAACCTGGCGGCGGAACGTCTTCGACGATGAAGCCCACATCCGCATAGGCCGTCTTGCAGGCGCCGCCCAAGCCCTCCTTCCAGTGCCGGCGTGAATGGAAGTCGTCTTCAAAGAGCACGTGACCCGGTGTAGCGGCTGAAACACTCGCGGCGCCCGAAAGCCCCTGCGCGGTCTGTGGCATCCCGGCCAGGGCCCAAACAGACTTCGCCGGTGCCGCAAGAAGGGGAACAATCACCGACCCAAGGAGCAGTGCTATGGAAAGAATTGCACCCCATCGGCCGTTTTCAGCAGGACGCGGCGCGTGAGGGTCGCGATTCGTCAAGAAATCCAGGGCAGAGTGCTTCATTCGGGCCTTCCGGTTGGCGCTGTTCGAGGAGCTTTCCTGTGCTCGGGCTTCTTCCTCAGCAGGTTGCTGAAAAAACGCCTTTGCCTGCCATTCCGAGCGAAGCGAGGAATCTCTCTTCGACGAAAATCTAAGAAAAAGAGAGATTCCTCAGCACTGGAGCCTGTTCCGAGCGAATCCGAGGGCGCGCATCGGAATAACGGGTTGCTGGGTTTTTTCAGCATCCTCTTAGGATGGAGCTGCATGCCAAGGCTCTGTTTCAGAACGCAAGGAATCGAACAGGGAAATTATATCGAGGCAGGATTTCTGTGGCCCAGGAAGTTCCACCGGAAGTTCCAAACCTACAAGCGCCCGGGCAGGCCCGCAAACACTATGGAAGGCAAGGATCTTGAACCCTTTTAAGCTTATGCGATTTTGGCTCCGGCGCGGTACACTCTCGCCATTCCAATTTCTTGTGAGGTGCCATGCGGCTCGTTAAGCCCTACGCCCTAATTCTGATCATGATTTCCCTGGGCTTCGCGCAGGTGAAGCTCGCGCAAGAAAGCAAAGGCTCAAAGACTGCTTCCCGGCCCAGTCTCGAACAGGACATGGACAAAACCGTGAGCCCTTGCATGAGTTTCTATCCTTACGCCTGCGGGAAGTGGATGAAGGACAATCCCATACCCCCTGACCAGTCTCGCTGGGGCCAGTTCAACGAGCTCACCGAGCGCAATCGAGAAATTCTGCGTGGCATCTTGGAGAAGGCCGCGAAGGCCGGTGCCCAGCGCAGCGCCCTGGAGCAGAAATACGGTGATTTCTACCGCGACTGCATGGACGAGAAAACGGTCGAGGCCAAAGCCGCCACTCCGCTAAAGCCGGAGCTGGACCGCATCGCCGCAATCAAGAGCCGGGAGGATCTGATCGCGGAAATCGCGCACCTGCAAGGCAAGGGCGTGGGCGCGCTCTTCACCTTCGGCCCTTCGCCAAACCTGCACGACGCGCGCCAGATGATCGCCAACGTGGATCAGGGCGGACTGAGTCTCCCCGACCGCGACTACTACATCAAGGATGACCCGAAGACGAAAGAGACGCGCGAAAAATTTGTGGAACATGTGCAGAAAATCTTCGCCCTGCTAGGTGACCCGCCCGAGGCCGGCGCGACGAAAGCGCAGACTGTTCTGGCCATCGAAACCGAACTGGCCAAAGCCTCCATGGACCGCACGCTGCGGCGCGACCCAAAAAACCGCGACCACAAAATGAAAGTGGCCGAGCTGGCGGCCTTGGCTCCGAATTTCGCGTTTTCCCGCTTCTTTGAGGGCGCCGGCGCGCCCAGATTCGAGGAACTCAATGTAGTCAATCCGGACTTTTTCAAGCAAGTCAATCAGATGCTGCAAGTGGTAGCACTGGAAGACTGGAAGACCTATCTGCGCTGCCATCTGGCGCGTGTCGCGGCGCCGCTGCTCTCCAGCGCGTTCGTCAATGAGAATTTCGATTTTTACGGCCGCTATCTGACCGGGCAGAAGGAAATCCAGGCGCGCTGGAAACGCTGCGTGAGTTTCACCGATCGCCTGCTCGGCGAAGCCGTGGGACAAGCCTATGTGGCCGAAACGTTTGGAC
>QHYU01000024.1 GCA_003224235.1 Acidobacteriota bacterium | reverse complement strand
GATGCGGGGGAGAAGAAGCGATGCCAACAAACGGAACGTACACGATTACTGCCGACAGTAGGGCCAGAACCTTCACGATTGCTGCGGGAAGCAAGCCAATCTATGAAGTGGAGAAATCCGAGGACGGTACGAAGGTCACGATCCGGTATGCAGAGAACCCAGAGAAGAAGGTCGAGGTGGCAGGGTCGGCAATCCCTGACCTAATCAAAGTGCTTCAGGAACTCGGCCCTTATCGCTGAACCTGGCCTCTGGTCAGAGGTTACAGGGTGCGGCCCGTCCTGTCAGTTTTTCACTGACTTTTTATTAACGGGCCAAAAAACAGCCTAATTTAGCCTAACGTAGCCTACCCTAAGTGCCTTAAGAATCAGCGATTGACGGGGGTGCTGCTCGATTGAGAATCTGGCGTCCTAACCCCTAGACGATACCGCCTCGGTCGGGCTCACTCCCGAAGCTGAGGGGACTCGGCACAAACTCCGGAAAGGCGGCCCGTGTGCTGAAGCGAGGCCACCGAAAATGGCAGACATTTTTATAGCGTGGAACGGCTGAGCCCGTCAAGGCAGTCAGTCACGGGCTCTGCCCCGCTCCCTAAGCAAGAACCCCGCCGAACAGTTCGCTTGCGGGGTAGTCCCACCATTCAGCGGGGGCGCGCGATGGAGAGATCCACCTCAAAGAAGAGGAGCGGCTGCTTAGTGTCCATGAATTTCAGGTCAGGCACGTAGAACTTCGCGTAGGGGAGCCAGTCGTAGCGGTGATTCACATCGAAGAAAAAGAAGCCATGCGGACGAGCGTGGCGGCAGGATATCCATCTCAAAGGCGCCCGGGCGGAGCGCCATCACCAGTTCATTTAACTCCTTGTTGCGGCTCTTGTTCGGTCCCCGGCCCGGTATCGAGATGGGCCGTCTTTTTCGCCAGCTTTGCGGTGGGCGCACTGGTGGCGAGCGGATGACATCCGGATGGCCGCTGTGCAAGGAATGATGCGACTTGGCGTGTAGTGGTGGCTGGCAGGGCCGGGCGGACTTGAACCGCCAACCTAGAGTTGAGGAAACTTTGCCCTATCCCAGTTGAGCTACGGAAAGGAGACCCCCTAACGCGCAGCCCTCTTTGCCGCCAGAAACACCTCAAGTTCCTGTCCGGTATCCGTTGTTAGCCGGGCGTGCTTAGCGTGCTGAAGCGCCTCGAATACCTCGTTAACCTTCTGCTCCGAAGCACGATGCTTTCTGCGCTCCTGCACAGCCAGAACCAGACCCACGCATGCCACAGCCACGCCGTAGCCAAGTACCCACAGCAATGCTCCCATAGCATGCATATTCATCTCCTTAACCTCTCAATCGTCATACCCGACAGCAGCAGCCCGATGCTCCCGAAAATGGAAACTTGAATCACCCATTGAGGCACTGTGCTGTTACGATACAGCTCCAATGGCACAAACACCAAAATCAAAACTGCCAAGTCCCGGCAGAACTCTCCAATCATCTCGCTTTTGGACTTGGGGCCCAATTCCACCTGCAATGGCATTGGACGCGCCTCCCGCTGTTCATGTTGTACCGTGACGGAGTGTTTGTAAAGCCTCAAACATCTAGTACCGTAGTACCGGGCGCGCCCCCCTATCCTCCTGTTTGCTGTCGGCGCCGATTCGTGTAAGCAACTGTCATGTCAGAGGTTATCACTGAATAAAAGCATAACACCTAGGCTGTTTTCGTGTCGCTGGGGTGACGTAAACCTCTCGAACAGCTCGCTTGCGCGCAGTCCCGCGATTCAGCGGGGGCGCGCGGTGGAGAGGTCCACCTCAAAGAAGAGGAGCGGCTGCTTAGTGTCCATGAATTTCAGGTCAGGCACGTAGAACTTCGCGTAGGGAAGCCAGTCGTAGCGGTGATTCACATCGAAGAAAAAGAAGCCATGCACGGACGAGCGCGGCGGCAGGATATCCATCTCAAAGGCGCCCGGGCGGAGCGCCATCACCAGTTCATTTAACTCCTTGTTGCGGCTCTTGTTCGGTCCGCGGCCCGGTATGGAGATGGGACGCCGCGGGGTAGTGGGGTTCGGTCCTCCTTTGTGCAGAATGCGGTCGGCGACATCTTCGACAGAAAGGGCTCTGAATCGCTGGCGCTCCACGTCGGGCGGAGCGAGCAGCAGCCGAATGCTTTCCAGGTCTATTCGAATAGGCTTGTCGGTATCATTGCGGAAGTACACATCCATCGCCAAGATGCCGACCTCGTAGGGGGTCTTTTTGCCGAAGCGCGCTTTGTACTGTGTGGGGTCAGTGTACGGATCGGCGGCGATCAAGAGGCCTTCGTGCGCATCGCGAGAGGGCAGGGAAGCTGGATCCACCTGAGCCAGTCCTGCCCCCACTCCAGCAAACCCGAAGAGAGCCGCGGTCAGAAGCCGTCGTAGCATACCGTTCAGAGGAGAAAATGCTCTGCCACAATCCTACTTGCCTGGTGTCCCCTCGCGCCGAGAGCCACTATAATACCGGGTTTGCTCGCGGCCTGCCGTGAATCTTGCAGGGGCCGCTGAGTGGAGGAGTGGCGTCAGGAGCCACTAGCCGAATGTATTTTCTCTATAGCTTTCTTACGGCGGCAGCGATGCTGCTTCTTCTGCCGTACTTCATCATCCAGGGATTGCGGCGCGGCAAATATCTGCACAGCATCCCTGAGCGGCTGGGCTGGCTGCCCGCTTCGCTTCACGCGCGCGATGCGAACGCAGCGGGAGCAATCTGGATTCACGCCGTCTCGGTGGGGGAAGCGCTGGCGGCGCTGCCGCTGGCGCGCCGGCTGAAGGAGCGCTTTCCCGGGCGGCGTCTGGTGGTCTCGACCACAACAGCCACCGGGCAGCGCCTGGCGCGCGAGCGCATGGACTTCGCCGACGCGGTATTCTATTTCCCGCTCGACTGGGGCATTCCCGTGCGCCGCGCGCTGCGGGCGGTCCGACCTTCCCTGGTTGTTATCCTGGAGACGGAGATCTGGCCGAACTTTCTGCGCGAGGCCCGCCGCGCCAGCGTGCCGGTGGTGTTCGTCAACGGGCGCATCTCTGAGCGGTCCTTCCGTCGCTACCAACGTGCGTTGCGGTTCTTTAGAGGCGTGCTCCGAGGATTTCTGGCGCGCGTGCTGGCAGACAGCAGTCTGTTTCTGATGCAGAGCGAGGAGGACGCCCGGCGGCTGCGCGAGTTGGGCGCGCCGGCAGAGCGCGTGGTGGTGGCCGGCAATCTGAAATACGATCTCGCGCCGGCTAGCTCTTCTCCGATTGTGACCTGGCTCGAGGGCGAGTTGCGGCGTCAGGACCGCGGCCCGGTGATCGTGGCTGGCAGCGTCACGGAGGGCGAAGAGTCGCTGGTTCTGATCGCCTTTGGGATTTCCCAGGGCCAGTGGCGCCGGGCTTTGCTTGTGCTTGCGCCCCGCAAGCCCGAACGCTTCGACGTCGCAGCGCGTCTGATTGAAGAGTCGCACCGCAAACTTCTGCGGCGCAGCCGGATTTCGCTCGATGGCGCAGTCAGCAGCTCCCTCGATGAGGATGTAAGCGTTATTCTCCTCGATAGCGTCGGCGAGCTTGCCGGACTCTACCGACTTGCGGACACGGTCTTTGTGGGCGGATCGCTGGTGCCTGCGGGCGGGCATAACATCTTGGAGCCCGCTGCATTCGGCAAGCCGCCGCTGTTTGGATCTTCGATGGAGAATTTTCGCGAAATGGCTGCGATGTTTCTGGAAGCCGGAGCCGGCATCCAAGTGCACAGCCCCGAGGACCTTGGCGTGGCCTGGATCGAGCTGATCCAGGACAAGACTCGGCGCGAGCAGATGGGCGCCGCCGCGCGCGCTCTGGTGGAACGCAATCGCGGCGCCACAGAGCGCTCGCTCGAACACATCGCCGCTTTTCTCGCGGGCGCGCAGAGCACGTTGGCGGAGCTTGCAGGGCGGGGCCGCGCGTGAGGCTCCCGGCCGGGATGAGCTGGCTTCTGTGGCCGGCGTCGCTTGTCTTCGAGGTGATTGTGCGCCTGCGCGGGTGGTGCTATCGCCGCGGGGTGTTCAAGCAGCGGCGCCTGCGGGGTGTCGTGATCAGCGTCGGCAACCTCACCGTCGGCGGCACCGGCAAGACACCGATGGTGTTATGGATCGCCGAGCGACTCATCGCGGAAGGCAAGCCTGTTGGCATCCTGACCCGCGGTTATCGCGGCGCTCGCCCAGCCGGGGAGCGCGGCAAACTGGAGAGTGATGAGGCCGCCATGCTGCGCGAGCGACTCCGCCGGAAGGCGAGATTCGGAATCGGGGCCGACCGCTACACGAAGGGTTTGATGCTTGAGCGACACGGCGTAGAGTGGTTTGTGCTCGACGATGGCTTCCAGCACCTGCGCCTCGCGCGGGACGCGGACATTGTGTTGATCGACGCCACGGACCCCTTCGGCGGCGGCTTCCTGCTGCCCGCCGGCCGCCTTCGGGAGCCAAAGTCGTCGTTGTCGCGCGCGGACATCGTCGTTGTCACGCGCAGCGAGCATGCGCCGGCCGTTGAGACGGTTATACGGCGTTACACCACAGCCCCTGTTTTCCATGCTCAAACGCAATTGGATAGCGTCTGCGCAAACCTCGAGAGTCTTCCCGGCGGGCCGTCTCTCCCCTGGCGGGCCGAGAAGTTTTTTGCCTTTTGCGGGATTGGAAATCCCGCTGCGTTTTATGATGACTTGCAGCGATGGGGGATGCAGATCGTCGGCACAGCAGATTACCGTGACCACCACCACTATTCGCAGGGCGATGCGGATGACCTGGAAAGACGAGCGCAGGCCACTGGGGCCACAGCTCTCCTGTGTACCGAGAAAGACGTATGGAATCTCGACGGCGTTCAATTCCGGCGCATTCCCGTTTTCTTCTGCCGTATTGATCTGCGCATTGCGGAGGGCGAGCAGTTTTGGCAAGCCGTGAGCGAAGTGGTCCAGACCAAGCGGGCCAGGGTGGCGCGATGAAAATCCTCGTCCGCGCGACGAACTGGGTGGGCGATGCGGTGATGTCCATCCCGGCGATTGCAGCCCTTCGCAGCCGCTGGCCCCAGGCTGAAATCGCAATCCTTGGGCGGCCATGGGTGGTCGAGCTGTATCGCGGCCAGGGCTATGCGGACCGCCTGATCGCGTTTGATCACGCGGGCCGCCATCGCGGCGTGGTCGGGCGGGAGCGGCTGGCGGCCGAATTGCGCCGGGAACGCTTTGACGTCGCGGTGCTGCTTCAAAACGCCTTTGAGGCGGCGTGGCTTGCTTGGCGCGCCGCGATTGCCGAACGCATCGGCTATGCGCGCGATGCTCGGGGCTTTCTGCTCACTCGCGCGATACTTGCTCCGCGGCGTGGGGAGGTGCCTGCGCACGAGACTTACTATTACCTCGAACTCCTTCGCCGCGTTGGCTGGCTTGAGCGCCTGGAGAATGTCGAGCGCATCGAGTTGCGAGTGGACTCGGCGGCGGGCGAGCGCGCCGAAACTGCTCTCCGCCGCGCGGGGGCGCGCAGAGGCGCGTTGCGTATCGCGCTCGGCCCCGGCGCGGCTTACGGCTCGGCCAAGTGCTGGCCGCCCGAACGATTTGCGGCGCTCGCCGACCGCTTCATTGCTGAGTTCGACGCCGATGTGATACTTTTCGGCACAGCCGCGGAACGCGGAGTCGCGGAACGCATTACCGGCGGCATGCGGCGCCACCCTGTCACACTGGTGGGAGAGACCTCGATCGGCGATTTGCCCGCACTATTCCATTCGTGCCATCTGTTCATCGGGAACGACTCCGGCGCAATGCATGTGGCCGCCGCGGCGGGCCTGCCTGTCGTGGGCATCTTTGGCCCCACCGACCCAGGCGGCACACAGCCGGTCACGCCGCATTTCACCCTGGTGCGCCAGCCGGTTTCCTGCAGTCCTTGTTTTCTCCGACAGTGTCCGGTAGACCATCGCTGTATGACGCGCATCGCCGTGGACGCCGTTTATTCGGCGGCGCGCCCGTGGCTCGCCCAGTCGAGCGGCAGGAGCGCCGCCCGTGTCTGACGCCGGCGCCCTCCGCCGCGCCGTCTTTCTCGACCGCGATGGCACGATTTGCGAAGAGATGGGCTACGTCAACCACATCAGCCGCTTTCAAATGTTTCCTTTCGCCGCCGCCGCGATCCGCCGGTTCAATCAGGCGGGCCTACCGGTCATCGTCGTGACCAACCAGTCTGGAGTCGCGCGCGGCATCTTTCCGGAATCGCTGGTGCACCGCGTGCACGAAAAAATGATTGCGGAACTCGCTGCGGCGGGGGCGCGCGTCGACGCCGTCTATTTCTGCCCGCACGCGACCGAAGACGCCTGCGGCTGCCGCAAGCCGCATCCGGGAATGCTCGAACGGGCCGCGCGCGAGCATGCGTTGGCTCTGCATGGCTGTTATGTTGTGGGCGACCGCTACGCCGATCTCGAGATGGCGCACCAGGTCGGCGGCCGCGGAATCTTAGTCCTGACCGGCTACGGTCGCGGTGAGTATGAGCTTCACCGCGGCCACTGGCCGCGGCAACCCTGCGGCGTCGCGGAAAATCTGTCCATTGCCGCGGACCTGATTCTCGAGGAGCTGCGGTGAGCGCCGATCTCGCCCGCTTGGCGGACCTAGTCGAATCCTTTCCCCAGCAAACTATCGCCTTGCTGGGCGATTTCGTGGCCGATGAATTCCTGTTCGGGGAGATCGCGCGGGTTTCTCGCGAAGCCCCGGTGCTCATCCTGCGCCATCGCGAGACTCAACTTCTGCCCGGCGGCGGGGCCAACGCCGCAAACAACCTAGCAGACCTGGGCGCGCGCGTCTTGCCGGTGAGCGCGGTCGGCGACGACACCGCAGGTCGTGCTCTGATCGATTACTTCCGCCGCAAGCGCGTGGACACCGGCGGGATTATACGTGTACCTGGCTGGACCACGCCCACCAAGACGCGCTACCTCGCTGGCTGGACACACTCCACAAGGCAACAGGTGCTGCGGGTGGACCGCGAGCCTTCGGCTCCGTTGCCCGCGCGCGTGCGGGAGGCGCTGCGGCGCAAAGCTCGCGAACGCCTGCGCCGGGCCGCAGCCCTGCTGGTCTCCGATTACGGCTGCGGCGCCGCGACCCCCGAGGTGCTGGGGGAGTTGCGCGGGCGCAGAACGCCAGGCTCTGCTCGGGAGGAACTGATCACGCTGGACTCGCGCTTTAAGTTGCACGATTATCGCGGCTTGGGGGTGACTGCGGCCACCCCCAACGAGCCCGAGCTGGAGGCGCTGCATGGCACTCGCATCGGCACCGACCGTGACGCGCTCGAGCGGATTGCCGGGCGCACACTGCGACAGATGAAGCTCCAGGCGCTGCTCGTGACACGCGGCAAAGACGGCATGGTGGTTTTCGAGCCCAGGCGCAAACCGCACTTCATCCCCATCTACGGCACCGACCAGGTCGCCGATGTCACTGGCGCGGGGGATACGGTGATCGCCGTGTTCACCCTGGCGCTGGCCGCAGGCGCTACGTTCGTGGAGGCCGCTTACCTCGCCAATTATGCGGGAGGGATCGTGGTGATGAAGCGCGGCACCGCTAGCCTCACTCGTGAGGAATTGATGGCCGCCATCCGCAGCGACGCTACCAGCGGGCCTGCCGAGCCCGCCGCGGCGGGCTCGGAAAAGACAAGCCAATGAACACCCGCGCGAAGATCCTTTCCAGAGATAGCGCGATCGAACGGATTGCCGAGCACCGGCGGCGCGGCCAGCGAATTGTTCTCGCCAATGGTTGCTTTGACCTGCTGCACGTGAGCCACGTCCGGTACCTTGAAGGCGCCCGCCGCGAGGGTGACGTGTTGGTGGTCGGCATCAACTCGGACGCGAGCGAGCGACTTCTCAAGGGGGATGGCCGCCCCATTCTTCCGGCGCAGGCTCGCGCCGCGCTGGTGGCCGCGCTTGCGGTCGTGGATTACGTCGTAATCTTCGACGAGCCCAACGTCGAGGCTTTGCTCACCGCGCTCCGGCCGCACGTCCACGCTAAGGGAACCGACTACACGGTTGAGACGGTTCCGGAGCGGGCGCTCGCGGCGCAGTTAGGCGTGCGCATCGCCGTCGTCGGCGACCCTAAGCAACACTCCACGCGCGAACTCCTCGCGCGCCTGGGTAAGCCTTCCGATGCCCGAAAAATCTGATGAGCGGTTCCTGATCGTGCGGTTGGGTTCCCTGGGCGACCTGGTGCACACCCTGCCGGCAATCGCCTCGCTTCGCGATTCGTTTCCTGGGGCGCGCATCGACTGGCTGGTCGAACGCAAGTGGGCCGCGCTGCTCGACGGCAATCCCGACTTGGACGAAACAGTCAGGTTCGACCGCGGTTCCTGGGGGATGCTTCGGGATTGCATTCGTCGGCTGCGCGCGATGCGGTATACGTGCGCCATCGATTTTCAGGGCCTGTATAAATCGGCTATTCTCACAATGCTCTCCGGCGCGCCGCGGCGCGTCGGCTTCAACCGGCACGCGGCACGGGAAGGCATTGCTGCGGTTCTCTATACGCAGCGCGCTGCTTGCCCTGCGGGGCACGTCGTGCAGCAGAACCTGGCTTTGGCGGAAGCTGCGGGCGCGCGCAAAACGGCGTGCCGATTTCCGGTCCAGGTCCCGCCGGAGGCAGAAGCGGAAGTCAGCCGCCGGCTGGCGTCGAGCGGCTTGGGCGAGTTCTTTGTGCTCAGCCCGGGCGGAGGCTGGCGCTCGAAGTGTTGGCCGCCCGAGCGGTATGGCGAGCTGTGTCGCGAACTGGAGCGGCGCTATGGCTGGCGGGCGATCGTGAACCACGGCCCCGGTGAAGAGGAAGTCGCCGAAGCCGTGTGCGCCGCGGCAGCAAAGGCCAAACCACTGCGGCTTTTCACGGATATTCCGCAACTGGCGGTGCTATTGCGCGGCGCTAAAGTTCTCGTGGCGGGCGACACTGGCCCGCTGCATCTTGCCGTGGCGCTGGGTACACCCGTCGTCGGACTTTACGGGCCAACCGACCCGCAGCGCAACGGTCCGTACAGCCACGAGGATATCGTTTTGCGTAATGCGCGGCCCGAAGAGACGACGCACCGTCGCGGAAACAATTATTCAGCGGCGATGTTGCGCATCCCGGTCGAACAAGTCGTGGCGGCGGTTGAGCGCCGGCTGGGACTTGCGTGATAAACGCACCCCGAGTGTCGAGCGAAATCTGGGTGCGCTGGCGAGTGCGTCTGGGCTACCCGGTAGCGCTTATCAGTTTTGTGCTCGCCCGACCGACCCCGAGCTCGCTCACGATCGGGACGGCGATTGCTGCCCTGGGTTTGCTCGTGCGGGGGACGGCGGCTGGGCACTTGTGTAAAGGCGAACGACTGGCGATTTGGGGGCCGTATGCGTACACCCGCAACCCCCTTTATCTAGGCAGCACGTTGCTGGCCGCTGGTTTTGTTGTCGCGACCCATTCGTGGAGTGCCACTGCTATTGTCCTTGGCTATTTCGCGCTATTCTATCCGGCGGTAATGCGGCGGGAAGAGCAAGAGCTCCGCAGGTCATATGGCGCGGCGTTTGACGATTACGCGGCGCGCGTACCGCGCTTCTGGCCGCGCCTCACACGCGCCGGAAGTTCGGGTGGCGCTACGGGCCCCGGTGTTCGCTTCTCTTGGGAGTGCTATTCTCGCAACCGCGAATACGAGTCGCTGCTGGGTTCCCTGGCGGGAATTGCGTTACTCTGGTTGCGGATGCACTGGCGCGGCTGACTTGCGGCCCGGCTGGAGAGAATGCGCGCGAGCGTCGGCCCCGCGACGCCTGTAGCCGAACTGGGGAAGGAGGACTAGTGCAGGCGATAGACCTCTTTGATCAATCGCTGGAACTTGGGGAGATAAATCAGATCGTACACTTTGTCTTTGCCGGGAAATAGTTGCAGAGCCACCTTGCGGGTTGCAGCGATCAACTCGTGAGCTTCTTCGATGGGCATTTTGCCCTGCGCAATGACCTGTAATGCGAGGGTAACTACGATGCGGAGCCGGCGCACCTGTCTGGATTCTTCGTCAATCTCTTCCTTGGTGGGCCCGCGTTTGGCATCCTCGGTCACAGTGAGAGACCGTCTTATTATATAAGGTGCACTACAATGCAGCAAGAGGGCGAAGCACCGACACCCGAAAGGGTAATTGTCGTCCACGAGGCCGGTTCGTGGACCGAAGCGGTGGTTCTGCGCGGTTTGCTGGAAAGCGCCGGGATTGAATCGCCACCCCCAACCTCGACCGACCCCTTCCCCATGCGTGAGCCGCCCAAGGGCTTCCACGGCGTTGAGATCCTGGTACCCGAATCGCAGGCAGACGACGCCCGGCGCATCATCGCTGAGTATCTCGCTGGCAACCGTTGAGCGCACTGCTTCAGTCTACTGGCGCGATTCAACGAAGCTGTGGATACGCAGCGTCTGGCCGTCGCTGAGCGCCGTGACCGCGCCGTCGCGGTCGGTGCGAAGCACACGCACCCCCGCCGAGCGAAGCCGCTCGAGCACGTCAGCATGCGGCTGGCCGAAAGGGTTGTTCTCACTGGCGGAGATCACTGCGAGTCGCGGCCCAACGCGGACGAGCCACTCCGCGCTGGTGGACGTCTTGCTCCCGTGATGCGCCACTTTCAGGAACTCCGCCGCGAGTGTATCGCCCCGGGCCGCGAGAGTGCGCTCGACCGGTGCCTCGATGTCGCCGGGAAGCAAAAGGGCGACACGGCCATGTTCAAGCCGCAACACGAGCGAGTCGTTGTTCTTGGCCGAGTCGGTTTCAGCGGAACTGTCCGGCCAGAGGACGCGACCACTGGCCCCATCCCAGGAAAATTGTTCGCCCCGTATGTGATGCACTACGCGCACCCCGCGGGCTTGCGCGGCTTCTAACACCGCGCGATACGCGGGCCGGGAGACATCACGCCCCACCCAGAGTTCCCGCACGCGGAAGTTCTCGAGCACGGCGTAGACGCCGCCCAAATGATCTTGGTGGGCGTGCGTGACTGCGACCACATCCAAACGCTTCAACCCGCGATGCCACAGGTATGGTGAAACGACCTCTTCGCCGATGTCGAAGCTCGCTCTTGCCCCGCCAACGCGCTGCACGCCCCGCATCCCCGGCACGCCGCCGGCATCCACCAGCATGGTAGTGCCGTCGGGAAATGCGGTGAGAATCGCATCGCCCTGGCCCACGTCGAGCACAGTGACTTCGAGCTTGCCGCGCGCCAGATCCGGCGCGAACGGATAGACCGCGATCCCGAGCGCCAACAGACCCAGGGGCGCTGCCAACACCAGTTGCCAGCCTTTCCGCGAGGCGCGCGCCGCGACTGCCATCAGGATCACCACAATCAGAAAAGCGAACAACAACATCCAGGGCGGTCCGGGAATTCGATACGAGCCCCAGTGCCAGCGCGAGAACCATTCCACGGACGCCACCAGCGCCCCAACCAACGCGCCAAGTGGTCTCGCGAGTGCACTGCCCAGTGGTGCCCATAACAGACTCGCTCCCAAAGTCACGAAGCCAAGCGGAACAATCAGTCCTGTCAGCGCCACCGCTGGAATGTTGGCCAGCGGTCCAGTCAGACTCACGCGATGGAAGTAGTACGCCAGCAGTGGCAGCATGCCGAGCTGGATGGTGGCGGAAAGCAGAAAGACCTCCCAAAGACGCAGCGCGCCGCGGCATGGGAGAATGACGAAGGATGAGGCGCGCGCAGCCAGGCGAGCAGGCAGCCGCGGGGCGGGCCATTGGGGCGCGGCGCGAGCGTCGAGCCGAAATGGCATCGGGCGCGGGGGATGGCCGGCATCTCGTGTGCCGTCCGCCAAATGTTCGAGCGCGTGGAGATACGGCGCGCTCGAGCGATCGATCCATGGCACGGCGAGCGCGCCGATGGTGCCGATGGTCAGGAAAGAGAGCAGGAAGCTGGGGTCAGCGAGCGCTGACGGCCGCGCGGCGAGAAGGACCAGAGCCGCCAGCGCCAACGTGTTGAGCAGTTCGATTTTTCGGTAGAACAGCCACCCACAAAGAAGGGTTGTGGCCATCAACGCGGCGCGGAGAATCGGCGGACGGTCTTCGACCACCGCGACGTACGCCGCCAGCGCCATCAGAGTTACTGCGGTTCGCGCAATCAACGAAAGCCGCAGCCTCTTCCCGGCCCACAGCACAAAGCCGGTCAGCGCTCCAACGTGCAGGCCGGCGATCACCAGCACATGGTACGCAGCGCTTTTTTGAAAGGCCAGGGCGCGCTGGTGGTCGATGAAGGTCCGGTCGCCGAGCAGCATCGCCCGGAGGACGGCGGCGCGATCGGGTGCGGCGGCAAACAGGGCGTCCATTTGCGCCAGCAGGCGGCCGCGCACCCGCGCGACCCGATGCGCCAGCGACGGCGGCGGTTCGCCAACTTTGGTGAGCAGGGCAGCACTGCGCAGCGACCCAGTCAGATGTATATTCTGGCGCGCGAGATAGGTGCGCGTATCGAAGGCGCCGGGGTTGCCGTAATTCCGCGGCGCGCGCGCACGGAGCAAAGCTTCGACACGATCCCCGGCTCGCAGGATGGGAAGCAACTCGGGTTCCTGCTCGGTTGCCGCAGTCTCACTGCGGAAGTAATTGAGACGCAGGCCGCCGCTTACGTCAATAGGCGCGCCGCCGACCTCCACCTCCTCCAGGTCTACGTCGCAGCGCAAGCCCCCCGGAATTTGAATCGGGTCCTCGCGTAGACGTCCGCGATACCGCAACGCTTCGCTGGTGTCGAGGCGCCCTGCACCGAGCAGCACTGATACGTGATTTAAGGGTATGGCCACCTGCTCGAGCCGGGCCGCCAGCGCTCCGAGGAACACCCAGCTAAGTAGTCCCAACACCCAGGCCATTGGCGTCGAACGACGCAGCAGGAAGACAAGGCTGACCAGCAGAGCCGCGACGGCCAGCGCGAGCCACACCATCGGCCTCATTGACGGCATCGCGGGCCCGGGACCCGCCAGCAAAATGCCCGCAGCCAGCGCGCTGACGATCCACAGTACAGGTAGCTTCATTCGCGACGCCTGAGCGCCACCAGCGACTCGATATGAAAGGTTTGAGGAAAAACGTCGAAGAGATGAAGGGCCGTAATCTCATAGGCCCCCGCAGCTCCCGCCCCGCCTGTCAAGGTGCTCAGGTCGCGCGCCAGCGTGGCTGGATCGCAGGAGAGATAAGTGATGCGGGCGGGAGCGATTTGCACCAGGCGCACGAGCGCCGGGCCAGAAACGCCTGCTCGGGGCGGGTCGAGCACGGCGAAATCCGGTCTTTCTTCCCACCGGCCAAGCAGTGATTCGACCGTGGCGTTGACGTGCTGAGCGTTCACTTTTGCCGCGTCGATGTTGGCCTGCAGGTCTCGCGCGGCTGCCAAGTCTGACTCGACGCCCACCACGCGCGCGAACCGCCGCGCAAGCGGCAGGGTGAAGAGTCCCACGCCGGCGAACAAATCGAGCGCCAGCCCGCCTTGCTCGTTTGGCACCACGGCGCGCACCAGCTCTTCCATCAGGAACCGGTTGACCTGGAAAAAGGAGAGGTGTCCCACGCGGTATCGGCTCTCGGCGACTTGGTAGTGCACGAAGCCAGGGCCGATCAACTCAAAATGCTCGCGCCGGGTTTCCTGCAGCAGGATGGTTTCGAGGCTGGGCAGCGCGTCGCGCAGGGTTTGGGCAAGTATTGCCGGCGGTGCATCGAAGCTCTCGAACGAAGCATTGAGCAGGGTTTTCTGGTCCGCGGAATCGGCAAAGACTTCCACCTCGCCGAGTGTGGAAGGAAGTTTGCCTTGCGCGATCAGGTCGCGCAGCGCCGCGAGTGTTTCGGTCAGCCGCGGCGAGAGAATTGGACACTCCTCCACTGCGCAAAGCGTCGAGGAGCCGGACTGAAAGTAGCCGATCGCGGTCTTCCCCCCTGGGCCGGCCGGGCGAACCTTCCACTGCGCGCGGTTGCGGTAGCCGAATGGTGGCGAAGCGTGCGTCTCAATTGGGCCGCCCCATTCAACCCGCCCAATGCGCCCCAGCGTCTCGCGCAGAATTTCAGCTTTGTACTGGAGTTGCGCCTGGTAGGGAATGTGCTGGTAGTGGCAGCCGCCGCAGACCGTGAAGTGCCGGCAGGGCGGGGAAGCGCGCTGCGGGGATGGAGTCACCACTTGCTCGACGCGCCCGCGGACGAATTTCTTTTTTTGGTCAGTCGGCCGTACGGACACGACTTCGTCGGGCAGAACGAAGGGCACGAAGACTGTGTGGCCATCGTGGTGCCCCAGGCCTTCGCCGCCATACACAAGTTTTTCAATCTTGATGTCCATCTAGAATTGGGAGCACCTTCGGCTCCGTCCTCCCGTTAGCCGACCTTTTCTGTCCGCTGACTTCGGGCGTGTGATCCCCAGCCCGCCGCCCTCGGGCCGGAATGACGGAGAGAGAGAAGTCGAGCCCCCGCACCTCCTCAAGTCCCAAGGCCCACTCTATCGCTTCCGCGCGTCACTCACGTCAGATAGAACAAGCTCAGCCGCGGCAGTTCATAATGCCCGAACAGCCGCTTCTGCGTGTACTGGCGCTCGAGCTGGCGGAGCTGCTCCGCCGTCATTTTCCGGCGATAGGGCTGCAGCGCCCGGTCCATCTCCCGCCGGATGGCGAGCAGGGCATCTTCGCTCGCGCCGGCGGTGAGCGCGGCGGTCAGCTTTTCCTCCAGAACGCTCACCCGTCGCTCGAGATCCTCGAGGTCCAGGGCGGCCGGGGAGTCAAGCAGCGGGAGCAGCTCCTGCAACTTCTTACCAGTACTTTCGATGCGCGCCGCCAGTTCTGACTGCGTCGCTTGGACCTTTTGGGCGGCGCAGCCGAGGCGCTCGGCGTTGCGTCGCAGGTAGGCGCGGAGCTCTTCACGCGAGAATGGTTCGCCGGCCGGCGCCGCGGGCCGCGGTTGCGGCCCTGTGCCCGCCGCAGCTTCCTTATCCTCATCGGCGGCGTCCAGCACCGCGTCCACGCAGTAGGCCAGGCTTTTCAGTTGCCGCCCGCCGGCCGCACGGCGCGACCGCTGATAGCTTTCAAACGCGCGGTCGATGCCCTTCAGCACAGCTTGGACGGGAATGCCCGCCTTCTGCCAGGTTTCCACGATGGCCCAGTCGAGCGGGGAGACAAGCAAGTGAGCGCCGCGCTTCCGCCAGAAGTACTCTTCAATTTCGGTGAAATAGTTGAAGTAATTGAACGTGCCCATAGCGGTGGGCTCAACGTCGCGATTTTCGCGAAACGACAGCGGGCCCTGCAGGCTTGGCTGCCTCCGCTGGACTGGCGCCGCCGGATGCGCCGGGTCTTGCGGTTTGCGTGACTCCCGGGGCGGCTCGCCCGGCGCGATTGCGCTCCCAGATGATGCGCAGGCCTTCGAGGGTGAGGAACTCGTCGGTCTGTTCGATATAGCGCGAGCCACGCGCCACCATCAGCGCCTGCCCCCCGGTAGCGATCACTTTGGTGTCTTTTCCCAGGACGTCCTTCATGCGCGCCAGAATGCCGTCCACCAGATCGATATATCCATAATAGAGTCCGGCCTGCATGGAGGCCACCGTGTTCGTGCCGATAATCTTTCCAGGGTCTTTGATTTCCACGCGCGAGAGCCGTGCGGCGCGGGTAAAAAGCGCCTCGGCCGATATCCCGATCCCCGGCGCCAGCACGCCGCCCAGGTATTCGCCCTTCGCTGAAATGGCGTCAAAGTTGATTGCCGTGCCAAAATCCACCACGATGCACGGCCCGCCATATTTTTCAAACGCGGCCACGCTATTGACGATGCGGTCGGCGCCCACTTCCTGCGGGTTGTCGTACAGAATAGGCATGCCGGTCTTCACGCCCGGCTCGACGAAGAGCGCCTCAACGCCGCAGTAGCGCCGCGCCATTTCGGCCAGCGTGCCATTGAGCGGCGGCACCACAGAGCTGATGATGACACCTTCGATCGCGGCGGCGTCGAGCCCGGCAAGAGTGAAGAGGTTGCGGGTGAGGATGCCGTATTCGTCCACAGTCTGATCGCGCGCCGTGGTCAGTCGCCAGTGCGCGGCGAGTTCCGCGCCGCGGAAAACGCCCAGGACGGTATTGGTGTTGCCAACGTCCAGTGTGAGCAGCATCAGGATGCCTCGGCCACGTCGCCAGACGTAACGACCTCCATGCGGCCGTCATCGCGCTCGACGCGCAGCAGCCCGTTCGGCTCCAGGCCTGCCGTGGTTCCGACGTAAGTCTCGGTGGCAGTGGAAATGCGCACACGCTTGCCGCGGGCGTAACTCGAAACCTCAGCAAAGCGGGTCAGGATCGGCGCCGCTCCTTCGGCCAGGAACCGATTGTAGTAGGAGTCCAGGCATCGCAGCAACCGGACCAGCAACTCGAGTCGCGAGTGGCTGCGGCCGCTTTCTATCCGCAGCGAGGTCGCGATCCGAGCCAGCTCCTCCGGCATCCGCGTGTGGTTGACGTTGATCCCGATGCCCACGATGACAAAATGGACATGGTCGGGCTCGGCGTGCATTTCCGTCAGGATGCCGCAGAATTTCTTGCCGTCGAGCAGCAGATCGTTCGGCCAGCGAAGGTCCGCCTGGTAGCCGGTCTGTTCGGCGACGGCGTCGCGTGCCGCCAGTCCCGCGACCAGCGTCATTATTGGCGCCTGCACCGGCGAGATCTTCGGGCGCAGAAGCACCGTCAGGTAGATCCCGCTTGACTTCTCGGAGTGCCAGGAGCGGCCCACGCGCCCCCGGCCGGCGGTCTGCTCCTCAGCGATGACGACGGCGCCGTGCGGCTCCCCTTCGTGCCCCAAGTGCAGCGCGAGGTTGTTCGTCGAATCGATCTTAAAAAAATGATAGATTCGCTTCCGAAATGGAGTATTGGCCAGCCTCTGCCGGAGCATATTCGGCATAAGTACATCCGGCACTCTTTCGATTTGGTAGCCGGTGCGCGGGTGACTTTTCACCTTCACACCCAGCTCGCGCAGCCTCTGCGTCCACCGCCAGACGGTGGAGCGCGCCACGCCAATCTCCCGCGCGATTTTCCCGCCGCTGACGACAATCATGGCGTTGTCGGCGAGCAGCGTCAGCAGCTTATCGACGCGCCGGTCGGTGGTGCCGGGAAGGGTGCGTAGCGCCATCTTGGCCTGTCAGCTTACCCGCCACTCGTCGGTTCCACAAGAAGGCTCAGGTCGGCGGCAGGAGCGGAGTGAGTCAGCGCGCCGACGGAGATGAAATCGACGCCAGCGTCGGCGTAGGCGCGGGCCGTGGCGAGAGTGACTCGACCGGATACTTCAACGACGCAATCGGCCCGCTCCCGCCGGGCGATCGCCACCAGGCGCGCCGCGTCTGTGGGTGACACATTATCGAGAAGCAACAGTTCGGCTCCGGCAGCGAGGGCTTCCTGCAGTTCAGCTTGGTTGCGCACCTCGACCTGAATCGGCAGGAAGCCTTGATTCTCGAAGGCGCGAAACGATTCGCGCTCGGCCATCTCGAGTGGCGTCGGCTGCATTGCAACCGCGAAGGTCTTCGCCCGGCGGAGCGCTTCGGCAACGCTTCCGGCGATCGCGACGTGGTTTTCCTTGATCAGAATGGCGTCGAACAAGCCGAAGCGATGATTTGTTCCGCCGCCCACGCGCACCGCCCATTTCTCGAGCGCGCGCAGGCCTGGGAGGGTTTTGCGGGTGTCGCGGATGCGAGCGCGCGTTCCGGTCATGGCGTTCACAAATTGGCGCGTGAGCGTGGAGATGCCCGAGAGGTGCGCCAGGAAATTCAGCGCGGTGCGCTCGCCAGAAAGTATGGCCTGGGCGCGCCCTTCGATTGCTGCCACCGCTGCCCCTGCGGGAACCTGGGCGCCGTCTTCATACTGTGCCTGGAAAAGGATATCTGAATCCAGCGCTCTGAAGACTCGCTCCGCCACCGGCAGCCCCGCGACCACTAGGTCCTGCTTGGCGACGATGCGCGCACGAGCCAAGCGGCCGGCCGGCACAAGAGCGCTGGTGGTCAGATCGCATGAGCCGACATCTTCCCCAATGGCCGCGCGGATCAACGCGGTCATCTCCGGGGCGTCCCAATCGATTCGGTTCGCCTTTGCCGTGGGCATCATTCGGCGCGGATCAGCCTGTGGTGTAGCCCCCCTCTTCAGAGGGCGAGGTTTTGTAGCGGCAGCGTCCGGGCGGCAATTCAGCCGCCGGGCGGCCGCACGACAAGAGGTCGCGTCTAACAGCTTGTTGAAAAATCCTTCGCGATGTCATTCCGAGGAGCCAGAGGCGACGAGGAATCTGTCGTTTTCTTCGACTTTTGTGAGAGAGAGATTCCTCGCTTCGCTCGGAATGACAATCAAGAGCACTTTTTCAGCAAGCTCTTAAAGACCCGGGGCTACAGCATTTCAAATAAGTGCCGGCGCCGCTGCTGTCGCAGCAGCGATCCGCCTGACGCCGTCGGCCGTGGTCTTCAGTAGGCCCCGGGGATGCCAAAACCGCCGGTGAGACGCCGGCGCTACAACCATCACGGCGTGGCGGGGGCGCCACTATCACTTGCGCCCCCCATCTGGTTCTCGAGTTGCGCCAGGCGCTCAGCCAGCTTCTGATATTCCACCTGCCGCGCTTGCAGCGTGGTTTCCAATCCGCGCACTATCTCTTCCGGTGCGCGGCTGCGGAACGCCTGGTCTGCCAGGCGGTTCTGTTTCGATTCCAGGTCGCGGGCCAGCTTTTCCTTTTCCTTGCGCAGCCGCGCCACCTCGGCGCGGACGTCAACCGCCCCCTCGTGCGCGATGCGAAGATCGAATTGCGCGGTCGAGCGGACGGCGCCGCCCGCCGGAGCAAGGCGCTCGGAGGAAAAGTGCAACGCGGAAAGAGTGGCCAGCCGCAGCACCGGATCAAGGTTCTGCCGGACGAGCTCGCGAACGTTTATGTCGGGCGCCGCGAACTCGGCAGCAACCTTGCGCCTGGGGTCGAGCTTCATCTCTGCGCGGATGTTGCGGGCGGCGACGATGATCTCTTGCAGCAGGGCCATCTGGCTTTCGGCCGATTCATCGATCCAATCGGCGCGCTCTCCCGGGAAGCGCTCGAGCGCGATTGACTTCGCGCCAGCGCGCTGCGGCAACTGGTGCCACAATTCCTCGGTGATGAAGGGCATAAAGGGATGGAGGAGCCGCAGCGCCGCCTCGAAGATGGAAAACAGGTTGCGCCACGCCGCGATAGCCACCTCGCGGTTGGCCGAGCCGAGTTGCGGCTTCACCCACTCGATATACCAGTCGCAGAAGTCGCCCCAGAAAAAGTGATAGACGACGTGGGCGGCCTCATGGAAGCGGAAATTCCCCAGGGCCTCGTTGATCTGTTCAGTGACGCGCGCCGCCCGGGAGAAGATCCAGCGGTCCACCAGGCCCAAAGCGCCCCGTGCGCGGTAGGGAGCGTCAGCGCGGACTTCAGGCGCGGCCAACTCCTCAATCGTCGCGCCAGTACCCTCGAATTTGTCGAGGTTGACGAACAGAAACCGCGCGGCATTCCAGATTTTATTGGCGAAGGCGCGGTAGCTCTGGATGCGCTCTTCGCTCCAGATGATGTCGGTGCCCGGCGCCGCCAGAATGGCGAGCGTAAAACGCATGGCGTCGGTGCCGTACTGCTGGTTCAGTGCCACGGGGTCGATGCCCGTGCCCTTGGATTTGGACATCTTCTGCCCTTCGGCATTGCGCACGATCGAGTGCAGGTACACTTTGCGGAAAGGCACCTTGCCCATGAATCTCAGCCCCATCATGATCATCCGCGCGACCCAGAAGAACAGGATCTCGTATCCGGTGATGAGCAGGCTGGTCGGATAATAGACGCGCAGGTCTTCAGTCTGGTCCGGCCAACCCAGCGTGGAGAACGGCCACAGCGCGGAGCTGAACCAGGTGTCGAGCACGTCGGAATCTTGCTCGATCTTGGTCGAGCCACACTTGGCGCACTTTGACGGCGATTCGCGCGCGACAGTGATCCCGGCGCAGTCGCGGCAGTGCCACGCGGGGATGCGGTGGCCCCACCAGAGTTGCCGTGAAATGCACCAGTCGCGGATATTGCGCAGCCACTCGAAGTAAACTGCGCGCCAGTTCTCGGGAATGATTTCGATTTCGCCCCGTTCGACCACGACGATGGCAGGCTCAGCCAGCGGCTTCATGCGCGCAAACCACTGCGTGGAGGCCCGGGGCTCGATGATCGTCTTGCAGCGGTCGCAGGTGCCGACGGCGTGGGTGTAGTTGACGACGCGGTCGAGCAGGCCCTGCGCTTGCAAGTCTTCGACCACGCGCCTGCGCGCCTCGAAGCGGTCCAGGCCCGCATACTTGCCCGCTGCGGCGCTCATGTGACCGTCGTCAGTCATCACATCAATTTCGGGCAGGTTGTGCCGCCTACCGACCTCGAAGTCATTGGGGTCGTGCGCCGGTGTGACCTTCACCACGCCGGTGCCGAACTCACGGTCCACGTAGCGGTCGGCGATGATCGGGATTTCGCGGTTCATCAACGGCAACCGAACCGTTTTGCCAACCAGGTGGGCGTAGCGCTCGTCCTCCGGATGGACAGCGACGGCGGTATCGCCGAGCATGGTTTCCGGGCGCGTGGTCGCAACCACAAGGTACTCGTTCGACCCGACGACCGGGTAGCGGATGTGCCAGGCACCAGTTGACCATGTAGTGCCCACGATAGATCAGGCCCTCTTCGTAGAGCCGGACGAACACTTCACGAACCGCGCGGGAGAGCTCGGGCGAGAGCGTGAAACGTTCGCGCGTCCAGTCGCAGCTCTCGCCGATCTGCATCATCTGCTTGGTAATGGTGCCGCCCGACTGCTCCTTCCACTCCCAAACTTTTTTTTCAAATGCCTCGCGGCCCAGCTTGCGGTAATCGATGCCTTGCTCGGCTAGCAGTTTCACGACAACGCGCTGCGTCGAAATTCCGGCGTGGTCGGTGCCGGGCAGAAAGAGCGTGTTGTAGCCGCGCATGCGGTGCCAGCGCGTCAGGATGTCTATCTCCGTGTGGTCGAGCATGTGGCCGATATGCAGCGAGCCGGTCACATTGGGCGGCGGGATGACGATGGAGAACACGGGCCCTGGCGTTTTGGCATCGGCACGAAACAATTGCTGCTCCACCCAGGCGCGGGCCCAGCGCTGCTCGATCTGCTGCGGTTCGTACGCTTTGGGGATCTCTCTTGGCATATCGTTCCCGATTCTCTCCCTACGCGCCAGTGCAGTAGCGCGCCTCGACCGGCGCTTGGCTCTGTCAATCCGAGCCCGCTGCGGCGGGCTTAGGTGACAATTCGTGCTCGGAGCCCGTCGTTACGCCCGCTCACATCGCGCGGTCATGAAAGCCCAATCATACGGGCCGATTGCGCAGGGCGTCAAATGCGTATGTAACGCGTTCCGCATCAATGTCTACATGTAGGCTTGGCTGGGATATCCCTGAAGGTCGGCTCGGCGTTAGCCCTTCTCGATCTCGCGTCGCACCAGGGCCTCCACGACCGGCTTGAGGATCTCGCGGGTGACAATGTCGAGGATTTGTGGCTGCATGCGCTCGATAACTCTCGCCACTACTGCTTCTACGATCGTAGGGTCGGCCGGACGAGGAACCTCAAAAGATTGCACAGCGTCGCTGACAGCCGGTCCGACCGCGAGCGGCGGCTGTTCAGTGGCGACGGCTCCGGGCGCGGATTGAGGAGATGAGATGGGGCTCGGCCACGCCGAAGCCGGCTGGGCGTCCTGCGCCGGATTGGTCCCTGCCACAGCCGGTGTGGAGCCGGGAGGTGACGTGCCGGTTGGCCAGCCCCCGGCTGGCTCTGTGAGGTTGCCCACTTGCAACGGGTTGTGCCCGGCGGACTGGTCCCACACGCTCTTTGCAGGTCCAGTGGCCGCAGGGGCCCCCGGCTGGTCAAGCTCGGTGACGTATTGGCTCCAGGGAGACGCTTTTGTTGCCTCGATGACGGGATTGCTCCCCGGTGGCACTTCTCTAACCTCCCCGCCGGGAGGCAGCCAGGTGCTCTGTTCCGGTGCCGTTTCACTTGTCCCGGCCAGAGAACCGCCCTTTAGCCTCGCCGCGAAAGGGACTTCCTCAACGCCGAGTCCAGGGACCGGATACTCGGCCCGGAGGGATGTGGCTGGAGGCTCCAAGGTCAAGGCAGCTTGCTCCGAAGTTTCGCTGGCGTTTGTGGCTGTTTTCTCTGCTGCGTTTTCGACCAACATTTCGGAGTGCAGCGGCACGCGGTGTGGGGTGGTATCTTCCGGCGCGGCGGCTGGAGGGGCAAGTTGGTTTGACATCCAGGGAAGCAGGTTGCTCCCCCACGGTATTTCGTCGCGGGTTGCTTCGGGGAAGGCAGGTTGGCCCTGGCCGGGCGCCACATTGGAATCCGCTGGTGGAGTGGCGCCGTAGGCGCCGCTGGCTGTAAAGGGTGAAGGTCCCGATTCGCTCGGCGGCGGTGGTTCGTGCGCAGACTCGGCAGCCGGTGCGCGCAGCAGGTCGCCGAACGCCAGCGGCTTTTCACCCTCGCGGAACTCAATGCTTTCCGTTTGCGCAGAAAATACCTTGGGAGGCACTTCGTCTGCGGGCTCGGCTGTGACAGGTATGGGCGCGGGCTCACCTGTAGCGCTGGCGACTGTTGGCGGCGGCTGGCCTGCGGAAGTAGCGCGCTGGGTAGCTACCGAAGTGGCCACGGTGGCACCCACAGGCACAGTGACAGGCACCGGATGCTGTCTCGCCGATTGCTCCAGCGCTGCCTTAACCATTTTGATCAGCGGCTCGGGTGGCACAAAAGGCTTCTTAAGCACGCCGTCGGCACCAACGCGCTTCGCCTCGTGCTCGTCGAGGGGGTCGAAAGCACCGACCAGCAGTATGACGGGGATGTGCGCAAATCGCGCATCGCGCTTCACATACTCGCAGACCTCATAGCCGCTGCGCACGGGCATGAAAATGTCGGCCAGGACCAGATCGGGGGAGAGATCAGGGAGTTTGCGAATTGCGGCTTCGCCGTTGCCGACTGAGACCACATCGATCCCTTGGTCCTTCAGCGCCAGCGTCACCATCTTCTGGATGTTGCTGTTGTCATCGGCAACCAGAACTCTGGCCACCAAAGCCTCCACTACCCATCGTCCCCGGACACTTAGGACGCCGCAGGCAGTAACCCTACGTAACCTAATTCCTAACACCTTACAGAGAGTGAGTCAACACGAACCCGACGACGCTGTGTCGGAGTGAAATGGCAAGACAGGGTTTCCAATGAGATTCATCGCGGCACTAATGGCACTTGAAGTGGACAAACGTTGGCTGCACGTGAAAGTCGATCGTTTTACCAGGGGATAATCTTTCGCAGACCCTTCTTCTTCTTGCTGGTGGACTCTTTCTTGGGGTCGTTTTTCTTGTCTTTGTTGGGGTCGGCTGGCTTGGTTTTATCGGAGGCTTTAGGGTCCTCCGGCTTCGTGCCGGGAGATGCGGGGTCCGCCTTGGGCGGGTTCTCGGAGCCCGCCGCCGGGGGCGGCGTCGCGCTCGAACTCTCCGCTGGCTGGCTGCTGCCGGGGGAACCCGGTGTGACTGTCATCACCACTGCTGTGTTGCCTCCCGATCCGCCCCCGCCAGCACCGGCAGTCCCCACGGTCGACTTCCCGCCGGGCACGAGAGTCTCCGTGCTAGCGGCGGCTTCACTTGGCGGTGCCAGGTTGGGCTGCCCAGTGTGCGCGGCCATCGACACATCGGGCCGCGTCATCAGTACACCATGTGAGGCGCGCTTGAGGAAGCCGGGGCGATGTTCGAACTCGCGTTCTTTCTGCATGCGGGCCAGAGCCATCGGGTCGGGCTGGGGGAGCGGCACACCCAGCTTGGTGAGCTTTGCTCTCGCGTCATCGCCCAAGCCGGAAAGCGGATAATCGCGTACGATCCGGCTGTAGTATTGCGCGGCAACGTCGCTCTTCTCGCTGCGTTCAAAGATGTTGCCGAGCATCCACAGCGCTCTGTCGGCTTGGCTGTAAAGCGGGTACCGGTTGGTCAGTTCGATCAGGCGCGACGCCGCAGCGCGGTGCGAGCGCTTGATGTAATAGAAGCGAGCGATGCGGTAATCCCCTTCCGCCAGCACTTCCTGCACCTCGCGGAGACGCTGCTCGGCCTCCGGTGCGAGCTTGCTCTGGGGATATTTCTGCAGGAAGATCTGGAACTCTTCCTCAGCCAAGCGGCCGTCCGTGCGGTCGCGGTCCGGCTTTTCCATCATCCGGAAGTGCGCCAGGCCCACCTGCATCTGCGCATAGGCGGCTTCGTCGAGAAAAGGGAAGAAGGTGATGAAATCTTTGTATTCGGCAATCGACTGCTTCAAACCGGCGGTGCCGCCTTCCTTGTAGTAGGAATCGGCGATGGCGAGTTTGGCTTTGGCCAGGTATTCGCTGTCGGGGTAAGTGTTGATTAGCGTCTGCAGGGTAAGTCGGCCGATGCCCTGACGCCCCTTGCGAATATCCTGCAAGGCCCTCTCATAGAGCAAGCGATCGGGCTCGGCCGAGCTACCGGCCTGCGGCTGCTTGCTCTTTTTCTTCCCGAAACACCCGGCCAGCAGCAAAGTGACCAGCAGCGGAACAACCAGGAATTTATACTTTTGTCTCACCGAAGCAACCTTCCGACCGGCGAGCCGGCTGGATCGGCAACCCGTCAGCCCTTCAAACCTTAGTGGTTAGCGCCTCATCGGCTAATTGCTGCATCCGCCGGACGGCTGCAGCCGGGTCCGGAGTATGAAATACCGAGGTGCCAGCCACCAGGATTTGCGCCCCGGCGCGGACCACTTCGGCAACGTTCTCGGGCCCAATGCCCCCGTCCACCTCGATGCGAAAGCCATGATTATACCTTGCCCGTATCTCTTTGAGGTGCCTAATCTTGTCCAGCGCGCCGGGAAGGAATTTCTGCCCGCCGAAGCCCGGGTTCACCGACATCACTAGCACGTAGTCCACTTTGTCCAGCACCTCGGAGAGCATCCCGACGGGGGTCGCTGGGTTGATTACCACGCCCGCCTCGCAGCCCAGTTCACGAATCGCACACAGGAGGCGGTCCAGATGCACAGTGGCTTCCTGGTGCACTGAAATCATGTCCGCCCCGGCCTTAGCAAACGCCTCGATATATTGCTCGGGATGTTCAATCATCAGATGCGCGTCGAGCGTAAGTTGGGTTGCCTTGCGCAGCGACTCCACTACCGGCACGCCGATCGAGATGTTAGGCACAAAGTGGCCATCCATTACGTCCACGTGCAGCATGGATACGCCGCCACGTTCCACTGCGCGGATTTCGTCAGCCAGGGAAGCGAAGTTCGCGGCTAGAATGGAGGGAGCAATCTCGACGTGAAATTCCGTCATAGTACTGCGTTTCATTTTAACACACCCGCCGTAGCCCTCCGCTCGAATAATACGTGCCGGAAATCGTTCCTGGAATTACTCAGCCACCTGGAGCTCAACCCCGCTGCCGGCGGCGACCCGGCTGCCCTGCGGCGGCGTCTGATCAGTGACCGTGTCGTGGGGCCATTCCGGGGCCAGCACCACGGTGACCTTGGCCACCCGGATGCCCGCCGCGGCAAGCTGGCGCTGTGCTTCGGCGTGATTCAGACCCACCAGATGGGGCATCACGAATGCCGGCTCCCGCGCTCCCCCCGATACCAGCAGATTAACTCGCGGGATCGACCCCCAAGCGCCCGGCCGCGGGTCCTGCTGCACAACAGAGTCGGCGGGATAATCCGGCAAGTAGATGTTTGAGATTTCGCCTATCTGGAGTCCTGTGCCCAACAGCTCGATCCGCGCTGCGCGGAGGCTTCTTCCCTCCAAGCCGGGGATATTCACTTGGCGGGCGCCCAGGCTCAACACCACATGGGCCTGCTGCGTCACCTTCATGTGCACCCCCGGCGCAGGACTCTGGCGCACCACCTGGTTCAACGGCAGCTCGCTGTACACGCGGTCAGCAACCTTCATCCCCAAGCCCTTCGAGGCCAGCAGCTTTTCCGCGTCGGCGGCCTTCTTGCCCACCAGGTTGGGCATCACGACTTCGCGGCCGTGGATGGCAAAACGAATCGCCGTGATCGCGCTCAGAAATGATGCCGAGGCCAGGATAAACACCAGCAGCGCCATCCGCAGCACCCACTCAAATCGCTCGCGAAGATTCATCCGTTGTGGCGGTTTCTGAGGCTCAGTCTTGCGGTCCTGCGACGCCGGAGATTCGTGCTCTTGCGTCGCGGTTTTGCTGCGTTGTAGTGATCGTCCCAGTCCGAGTATGTCCATTGGAAATTGGAAAGGGGATTCGCCTGCCGCTTGCCTCCCTCAGCCTTTCGAGACTAGCACGTGCCGCATCGCCGCTTCAACGCCACCTCTGGGTTTGTGGACCGAGCCGAGATTGTGCCATGACGCTGGCGGTTCCTATTCCCGTTCCAAAATTGCCTTAGCTCTTCAGCGGCTTCAGCTGCTGAGGCCCGATGAAGTCGGGTTTTTCTCATGGGCTCTCCAGGATAGCAGCAAAGAAGCCATCGGTTTGGTGCTCGGGCGGAAAAGTGCGGAAATTCTCTTCTCGGTCGAATAGCTCGTTTGGGTTGACGCCGGGAGCAAGGTGCGGCTTGAGTGCGGCCACGCCTAAGCCGGAAACTCGCCGGATTTCGCGGCGGCCCCGCAGTACCTCTGCGACGACCTGCTCGTTTTCTTCCGGCTCGAGCGAGCAGGTAGAGTATACAAGCCGCCCGCCAGGTGCGAGGCGATCGAGAGCGCTCGAAAGAAGCGCCACCTGCCGCCGGTGGAATTCGGCTAGATCATTCGGGCCCAAGCGCCAGCGAATCTCCGGGTTCCGGGAAAGCGTGCCCGTCCCGGAACACGGGGCATCGACGAGGATGCGGTCAAAGCTTGCGGCGAGTGGCAGCGGGGTCGTGGCATCCAACGCCAGCAGGTGGACGCTGGTGACTCCCAACCGATTCAGGTTCGTTTTTGTCGCTCGCAGCCGGTGCAAGTGGCGATCGGCCGCAATTACCAACGATTGCGGCCCCGCTGCACGAGCCAGCACCGCGGTCTTACCGCCCGGTGCGGCGCAGAGGTCCAGTATCGACCGGCCGGGACCGGCGTCCAGCAGCAGGGCGACGAGCTGCGAGGCTTCGTCCTGAATCGAGATCCAGCCGCGGCGAAAAGCTTCCGTGTCGGTGGGATCGCCGCCGCGGGTGGACCAAGCCGAGCCCAGCATCCGGCCAGGCTCGATGCTTAGGCCGGCCTCGCGAAGCGCGGAAGTAGCTCCCTCCGCATGCGCCGGGTCCAGCAGCGTGCACATGACGCGTGCAGGCCGATTGTCGGTCTCAAGTAGCGCCTTGGTGCGCGCCACGCCTAAGCATTGCAGCCAGCGCTCAACCATCCACGTCGGGTGCGAATACAGAATCCCCAGCCGCTCGGCAGGAGGCAGGTCGGGCGACAATTGCTGCTCAATCTGCTCGAGCGGAGCGTTAACAGCGCTCTCTTTTTCAGAGGATGCGCGGCGCAGCACCGCGTTCACCAGTGTCGCCGCAGAACCCTTCCTCGCCCACTTCACGAGCTCAACCGATTCGTGTACCGCCGCGCGCGCGGGCACGCGCGTCAGGAATCGCAACTGGTAGAGCCCGAGGCGCAGCGCAAGGAGCACCTCAAGGTCGAAGTCGGCAGCCCGCCGGCCCGCGTATCGCTCGAGCAGGAAATCGAGCAGGCGCTGCCAACGCAGCACACCCAGGGTCAGCTCGGTCGCCAAGGCCGCATCTGCGCGCTTTCGCGGGGCGCTGGCTTCACTCAAGCGCGCGTGTAGCAAGTCAGCCGCAAAGGCATCTGCGGTTTCCACGCGCCGAAGAATTTCAAACGCGATTTGCCGCGCCGCAGTCACGCGCATGCCCTCAGATGAAACCATAGAAGAAGCTCCGCGCATAGCCGCTCTCTGACCCCGTCGCAGCACCGTTCGTCAGGGCACGACTTCAGTCGGGCGCCAAAGTGACCAGGGGACCACCATGCAGCGTACGGAAACGGGCCGAGAACTTTCGTCCGCGGTAAGGGTCATCCCATCCACCTGCGAGGACTCCCGCTCGGACTTAGTTAGCCATTGAACGGATTGTCTTTTCGGCCCAGCGTTGTCGCACTGCAGCCAGAAATTGCTCCTTGTCCTTTTGCATTTGCCGGACAAGCGCTTGATTACCGGTATCTTCGTGCGCGGCTGCCCACAGGACCATTTCCGTGAGCACCGGTGCAAGACCGATTCCTTTGGCTGTGAGCAAGTAAATCAGCTTTCGCCCGTCCGATGGGTCTCGTTCCGCGGTAACGATTCCATGAGCTTCCAGCTTACCCAAGCGATCCGCCAATATGTTCGTCGCGATTCCTTCATAGGACTCCAGGAATTCCTTGTAGGTTCGGGATCCTCGCAGCATCATGTCGCGGATAATCAGCAACGACCAGCGATCGCCCAGAATCTCCACGGAAGCGTTCAGCGGACACCCCGACCGCCGCTTTGGACTCGGCCTCTTCTGCGGCATATTTCCACACTAGCATATTTTCACTTGCATTTCACAAGTAAGATGGCATAGTTTCACCCCGGCGGACTTCTCACTCATTGGTTCGCCATACATCGGGAGGAAGAATTCATGCAATCGGCTACTCAAACGGCTCCGGTCTCGAAGAAGATGCTCTGGGCCGGACGTATCATTAGCGCGCTACCGGTGCTGTTGCTGCTCTTCAGCGGCGCCATGAAATTGGTGAAGCCGGCGCCTGTCGTGCAGGCATTCGCTCACTTGGGATATCCTGAGAGCCTCGCTCTCCGCATCGGGATCCTCGAACTCGCCTGTACTGTCGTCTACGTGATTCCGCGTACTTCCGTTCTTGGTGCGATCTTGATGACAGCCTATCTTGGCGGCGCAACGGCTACCCACGTGCGCGTCGGCGAACCGTTCTACTTTCCGGTCATTTTTGGCGTGCTGGTCTGGGCAGGGCTGTACTTGCGCGATGACCGGCTGCGCGCGCTCGTTCCTCTGCGAAGTTAGCCTGCGAGTGGGTGTAGTATGGTGGGCCGTTCTGCACGGAGAGTTTCGATCACCTGAATGAGTACATACGCGAAGCACAGGAGGAGTGAGAGATGAGCAAGGTACGAGTACTGGTTGGCACGCGCAAGGGCGCGTTCGTCCTGACGTCGGACGCAAAGCGCGAACGGTGGGAGGTCAGTGGCCCCCATTTTGCGGGCTGGGAGATCTACCACGTCAAGGGGTCTCCCGCTGACCCGAACCGGCTGTATGCTTCGCAGTGCAGCGGCTGGTTCGGGCAGATCATCCAGCGCTCAAACGACGGCGGCAATACGTGGGAGGCGCCCGGAGGCGAGACGACACCCGCGCCAGGCAGCATGCCTGCTGGCGCGAGCAACAAATTCGTCTACGACACTTCTCCTGAAACCGGCAAACCCATCACCACGCATCAGTGGTACGACGGCACGCAGCACCCCTGGGAGTTCAAGCGAGTCTGGCATCTTGAACCGTCGCTCACCGATCCGGACACAGTCTACGCCGGGGTTGAAGACGCGGCTTTGTTCCGCTCGACCGACGGCGGACAGACCTGGCAGGAACTCGCCGGACTGCGCGGCCACGGCTCGGGGCCCCGCTGGCAGCCAGGTGCCGGTGGGATGTGCCTGCACACGATCCTTCTGGATCCGAGCGACCCCGGCCGGATCTTCATCGCCATCTCGGCTGCGGGCGCGTTCCGCAGCGACGACACCGGCAAGACATGGCGGCCAATCAACCGTGGACTGAAGTCCGAATACATCCCCGACCCGACTGCCGAAGTCGGCCACTGCGTACACCGCATCGCGATGCACCGCTCGCGCCCGGGTGTGCTGTTCATGCAGAAGCACTGGGACGTCTTGCGCAGCGACAACGCCGGCGATTTGTGGCAAGAGGTCAGCGGAAACTTGCCGACGGACTTCGGGTTCGTGATCGACGTTCACGCGCACGAGCCGGAGACTATCTACGTCGTCCCCATCAAGAGCGACTCGGAGCACTTTCCCCCAGATGGGAAGCTGCGCGTGTACCGCAGCCGCACGGGCGGAAACGAGTGGGAGGCGCTCACGAAAGGTCTGCCGCAACGCGACTGCTACGTCAACGTCTTGCGCGACGCGATGGCCGTCGACTCGCTCGATTCGTGCGGGGTGTATTTCGGCACCACCGGCGGGCAGGTGTACGCGTCGACCGATGCCGGAGACAGCTGGACCCCCATTGTCCGAGATCTTCCGGGCGTGCTTTCTGTCGAGGTCCAAACACTGCCATGATCCGAGTCATACTCCCGGCACATCTGCGGACGCTGGCGCGCGTCGACGGCGAGGTGAAGCTCGACGTCGAGGGTCAGGCCACGCAGCGCTCGGTCCTCGACGCGCTCGAGGCCTGCTACCCGATGCTGCGCGGGACGATCCGCGATCAGGTCACGCAACAGCGCCGACCGTTCTTGCGGTTCTTCGCCTGCGAGGAGGATCTTTCCCATGAGCTGCCGGACGCACCGCTGCCCGACGCGGTCGCGTCGGGGGCAGAGCCCCTTCTCATCATAGGGGCGATTGCCGGCGGCTAGGGGCCAGCACTGGTTACGGAAGGGCGGGCGGGCTTCAGTCGTGCCGTAAAGGGCCAGCAAAACCTAGGCTCACTCTCGCTTTCCTTTGTCATTTCGAGGCCCGCGTCGGGCCGAGAAATCTCTCTGTCGTCGCGGCCACGTAGCACAGGCACTCCTGCCTGTGCGTTGCGAATATCGAAGCACAGCCAAGAGTGGCTGTGCTACAGAGTCGACGGTTAGGGCGTTCCCCCAGGCAGACTCGTAATTCGTGACGCGAATGCTATTCCGAGCAGTCCACAAGGCTTAGAATACTTCGGCATGCAACTCTGGCTCGCTCATGGAACCGAAGTTTCTCTCCGCGAGCAGCTTGTAACGCAGGTCATTCTGGGCATCTTGTGCAGCGACCTGCGTCCCGGGCAGCGTCTGCCCAGCACTCGAGAGCTGGCGCGACGGTTTCGTCTTCATCCCAACACCGTCAGCGCAGGATATCGGCAACTGGAGCGGGAGCGTTGGGTTGAGTTCCGCCGGGGAAGCGGCGTCTATGTCCGGGATACGAAATCGGATGTGCCGCTCTCGCCGGCACTCGCACTGGACCAGTTGATTGCGAACCTCTTCCGTTCGGCGCGCAGACTGGGCGCTCCTCTATCCACTGTGCGCTCACGTCTGCGCCAGTGGCTGGAATTGCAGCCGCCCGATCATTTCCTCCTGATTGAGCCGGATGAAGAACTGAGACGAATCGTTGCCGCGGAGATGCAGCAGGCTGTGACTCTTCCGGTCCGAAGCTGCAGCTTGAACGACGGCCATCTCCTCGAAGCACTCGAAGGCGCCATTCCGGCCGTGCTTCCGAGCAAGGCGAGGATCGTGCGGCAGGCCCTGCCGGCTGAAGCCGAGTTGCTGACGCTGCGTGTTCGCTCGGTACCCTCCTCTCTCACCGGGTGGTTACCGGCTCCTTCGGGCGCGTTGGTCGGCATTGCGTCACGGTGGCCGGACTTTCTGCGATTGGCTCGCACCATGCTGATCGCCGCCGGATTCCATCCGGATGGCCTGGTATTTCGGGATGCTCGGAAGCCGAATTGGCAACGAGGTCTAAAGCAGACGGCGGCAGTCGTCTGTGATTCTGTGTCCGCCGCCGAATTGCCGAAAACGTCTCGCGCCGTGGTGTTTCCCCTGCTCTCGGAGTCTTCGCTGGCGGAGCTGCGGCGTTACGAGGAGTTCATCCGCAGCCCGCTCGCCCCCTCGATGTGACACTTGCGAAAGTGTCACAAATTCGTACCTGCCGCCGCGAGCCTGTCGCTAGCATGCTGCCATGCGACACCAACGAATCATTCATTGCATGCTTGCGCTCCTGATCTTTACATCGAGTGCGCAGGCACAGACTGGAAACTGGCGAGCGGTAGAGAGCCTGAAGCCCCGCTCCCGCATCTCAGTAAAGGTTCGCCTTCGCACCATGTGCTTCTTTCTGCGCGCGACACACGATGAACTGGTCTGTGAGCTCCCCGCGGAGCATCGCATCCCTTTCGGTCCGTCCCAACTCACCTTCGACCGCCAAAGTATCCGCGAAGTGCGTCTCGAACATGGCGAGGCTGCTGATGCCGCGCTCGGGGCAGCAATCGGCGGTGGCGTCGGCGCGGCTGTGGGCGCCAGTCAGAAACCCGAGACGCTGACCCGCGGCGGCGGAGCGATCCTGCTGGGTGCTATTGGCGGCTTCGTCGGCGGGTTCTTTGGCAGGGACTTTCCAGTCCTGCACGGTAAAATCGTTTATAAGCGGTAGGGCCATGCCGCCTGGAACCGCAGCGACATCTTCCACCATTTCGGCGGAGCACATGTAGCGCCGCCCTTCAGGGCGGCAACGCCTGTCATCCAACTTCCAAGACGCACGCTCCGCCAGGATAGGACTTCGTCAGGGCACGACTTCAGTCGTGCCGTAAACCACCAAAACCTAGGCTCTCTCTCGCTTTCCTTTGTCATTTCGAGGCTCGCCGGCGCGCACCGGGCCGAGAAATCTCTCAGAGAGATCCCTCACGGGTGCCCCATCCTTGCTCAGCAAGGGTGGGTCGTTGGTTCAGGCTGGCAACCGGAAGGAGCGCTCGCTACGACCAGGCCACCACCAAGCAACTTCTCCCGTGCGCCTGGGCGAACCCCCTGTTTTTTGTGGGTGTTGATTTCAGGAGGCCTTAAGTCCAATCATTTTGTAAGTGCGGATCCCGAAGGGCTTGCAGGGACCAAAGATTCCCGCTGCAAGCTGATGGGAAGGCCTGGGGCCCCAGTTCCACGCTGAGCAGGTTCACCGTCCACCTGTTCACATTCGAAACCAGCTATAATGCGCGCAGGAGGCCGGAGATGGCCGATAGCGAAATCATCTTTGTGGTGGAGGAGTCGCCCGAAGGCGGCTACCAGGCTCGGGCACTCGGATACTCGATTCACACCCAGGCAGACACCTTGGAAGAACTCAGAAGCATGCTTCAAGATGCCGTGCGCTGTCACTTCGAGGAGCACGCACGGCCCCGGGTGATTCGGCTCCACTTGGTCAAGGATGAGGTCATCCCGGTTTGAAGCTCCCCCGGGACATTAGCGGAGAGGAACTCGCGGCGCTTCTTCGACGCTACGGCTACGAAATCACAAGACAAGCGGGTAGTCACCTACGCCTGACTTCCCAGATGAAAGGCAGCGAACACCACATCACCATTCCCGCCCACAAGCCACTGAAAGTGGGAACCCTGCACGCCATCCTGACTGACGTGGCCTCTTACCTGGAAATCGATCGCAGCAGGCTGGCCGAGGAGGTCTTCAACAAGTAGATCCCCAACCTTCAACTTCCAACATGTGCCTCCGCCCTTCAGCCTCCAGCCTCCAACTTCCAACCTCTAATCCCTGGGGGTGCCCCATCCTCGCGCACTTGGCCCGAGCCCGCCGAGGCGGGCGCGAGGGAGCGAGGGTGGGCCGTTCGGTACCGCCGGCATCTTGCCGGCTCCCCGCCTCCCCGCCCATATCCCTTGTTCCGCTCCACCTCTTCACCAGGGGGTCTTAGCTTCAGCTCCGACAAAAGAAGGCAACCCTCATCTGATAAATGTTCTGGATCTTGTCACGGCACGGCTCGTCAGGGCTCGACTTCAGTCGTGCCGCAAACCAGCAAAACCTAGGCTCTCTCTCGCTTTCCTTTGTCATTTCGAGGCCCGCCGGCGCGCGTCGGGCCGAGAAATCTCTCTGTCGTCGCGAACGCGTAGCACAGGCACTCCTGCCTGTGCGCTGCGCTTGGAATGGCATATGGGTGCAGCCAAGAGTGGCTGTGCTACCGACTCTGTCGGCGGGCAGCGCTAGTGCCGAATGAGAACTCGCTACGCACAAAGATAAAGACGGCCGGGAGAGGGAGACCTCGCGGTAGCGAGGGGGAGGGCAAACCCCGTCATGTAGCCTGACGTGTGCCTCGACATTCTCGTATTTGCCGTCATCATTCTGTTAACTCAGATTTCTACGGTGTCCAAAGTTAAGATAACTTTTCCATCTCGATCCGTTTCCAGGTTATTGATTGAAGAAACCACTAGATGTGGCGTCCTCCACCACTCCGGAATTGGATGGGCCGACAATGTGAACGTACCCAGCAATTTTCCCTTTAGAGTCCACAAGGCGCACGAACTGGACTCTTCTTTATTCTCGGGAATGATGAGGACTCTATCTCCGACACCTAGTGTCCTGTCCCGGAAATACGTTCACATAGTCTTTGCACTTTAGCGAAGATCGAGTCTGCCGTCGCGGTCCACACAAAGGGCCGAGCGCTGGCGTTGGAGCTCTGAACGAAGGCGTCGATTTTCGCCACG
>QHYU01000023.1 GCA_003224235.1 Acidobacteriota bacterium | reverse complement strand
AAGGCCACTGCTCTACCACTGAGCTACGCCCCTCGCATCGCACGCATCATCCTACACGAAAGCAACTGAGTTGACATACTCCACTCCAGGTTCTGGCTCTTCTGCAGCGTCGGTGTCAGTCGCGGTGTCGATTTAACCCATTCCCTCTCTGCCCCTGAGTTCTCCTGGTCCACGGCAGCCGAGCGGTAGTTCGGGGCCAACTGGGCGTAGTCATGAGGTCAGCTCCAACTCAAGGGATAGGCTTTATCTGCTGGTCCTCGGAGGTCTTTTTGCTGAAGCCCGGCCTTACAGAGTTGCTTTCCGAAATGGCCTGGAGGCGAAAAACTAACCGTGCCACAACCCGTATAATGGTGTTGGGCCAGCCGCGCCAAGGTATACGCCGCCCCAGGTAGAACATATGAATCTGCCACGGCCACCGCAATCACCGGGGCTTCGCGAAAGCCTGGAACACAAGAGTAACCGCCTTGGCTTCGTTCCTCTCTGCCTCTCTTTGGCTGCCTTCACATTTCTCTTCGCCCAAGGGGATGAAGAAACCTTCCGCAAGCGTCGCGAGGAGATGGTGGGAACGCAGATCGCTTCGCTACGCTGGAGCGGATCGGAGGCAGTGCGCGACGCGCGGGTGCTCGAAGCCCTGCGGCAGACGCCGCGACACCGTTTTGTTCCCGCGGCGCTTGTGCCCCACGCCTATGAAGATCGGCCACTGCCCATCGGCTACGGCCAGACCATTTCGCAGCCCTATATCGTGGCCAAGATGACTGAACTGCTCGAGCCGAAGAAGGAGGACCGCGCGCTGGAAATCGGCACGGGCTCGGGCTACCAGGCCGCTGTCCTTTCACCGCTGGTGGCCGAAGTGTACACGATGGAGATCATCGAGCCGCTGGGGATTGCTGCGCGCGAGCGCCTGGCTGCGCTCGGCTACAAGAATATCGAGTTGCACATTGGCGACGGCTACTACGGCTGGCCCGAGAAGGCACCCTTCGACTGCATTGTCGTGACAGCCGCGGCCAACCACATCCCGCCACCGCTGGTCGAACAGCTCAAACCCGGCGGACGAATGGTGATCCCTGTGGGCAACCCCTTCCAGACCCAAACGCTCGTGCTGGTGTCGAAGGGCAGGAAGGGCCCGCGCGACATCCAAGTGCGCAGCCTGATGCCCGTGGCCTTTGTGCCTCTGGTTGGCGGCCCTAAGAAAAACTGAAGCCACGACTATAGCTGCCGGCGTCTTCCAGCTTACCTTCTACCGCGAAGGGTTTTCCTTCCAAGGCGTGTCTGTTCTTCTCTGCGTTTGCGTGTCTCTCCTGCTTCTCATCTGCGCATTGTTGTGTTTCTCTGCCCCCATCTGTGGTTACATCTCTCCCGGAATGAAGCGCCGGGAAGCAGCCCTTCTGCTGGTGTCAGCGGCCGTACTGGCCTACCAAGTGCTGCTCATGCGCGCGTTCTCAATTGGCCAGTGGCACCACTTCGCCTACATGGTCATTTCGATCGCGCTGCTGGGTTTCGGCGCGAGCGGCACGCTGCTGGCCGCGCTCCAGCGGCGAAGCACGAACCTCGGTGTGCGAAGCCTCCCCGCGCGCGCCGCTGGCGCAGGCTGGTTTGCTCTCTCCGCCACGCTGTTCGCGCTGGCAGTGCCGGTTTCGTTCGGGGTGGCGCAGAAGATTCCTTTTGACCCCTTCTTGATTGTCTGGGACCGGCAGCAATTGCTCTACCTGGGGTGCTACTACCTCGTACTGTTTGTTCCGTTCTTCGCGGCGGCGGGGGCGATCGGTCTGGCCCTGATCACGGAATCAGACCACTGCCCCCGTCTCTATTTCTATAACCTGGTCGGTTCAGGAGCTGGCGCGGCGCTGGCCGTGGGCCTGCTGCAGGTTGCGCCGGTGGAAGCGGCGGTGCTGGCCGTAGGCGCGCTGGCGCAGGGCGCGGCGGTGCTGGCCTTGCTTGACGCGGCGTTGCCGCTAGCGGAGCCGCGGAGCAGGCGGCTTGGCGCGGCAGTAGGCTTGGCCGCCATGGCGACGCTGACACTCGCTTACGCCAAGCACCCGCCAACCGTGCGCCTCTCGCAGTACAAGGGTCTAAGCTACGCGCTGAATCTGCCCGAGGCGCGCCTGGTGGCGCAGCGTTCCAGCCCGCTCGGGCGGGTGGATGTTGTTGCGAGCCCGGCCATCCGCCATGCCCCAGGACTCTCGTTGGTCACGCCGCCCGAGGCCGCCACGCCACCGCAACTCGGGCTCCATGTGGACGCCGAAAACGCTGGAGCCATCACTGCGTTCGACGGCAACACCACCAAATTGGCATACCTCGACTGGATGACCCCGGCGGCTCCCTACTTCGCGCGGCAAGATTCACCACGCGAGCTGCGCGTTTGCGTTTTGGGAGCTGGGGGTGGCGCGGGTGTCCTGCTGGCGCTGCGGCACGCTGCGCGGCAGGTGGATGCGGTGGAGCTCGATGCCAACGTACTGGATCTGCTGCGCCGAACTTTTCGCGAATTCAGTGGCGCGCTCTACGACCGGCCTGAAGTTCGCGTGCATCGCGCCGAGGCCCGTAGCTTCATGGAAGCCGCTTCTGGAGCCTGGGATGTGATCGATCTGTCGCTTGTTGATTCCTTCGCCGCAGCGGCAGGCGGTGTGGGAGCTGTGGGCGAAAATTACCTGTACACGCGCGAGGCCTTTGAAACCTACCTACGGCACCTCCGCCCGCACGGCCTTCTGGCAGTAACGCGCTGGGTTCACCTGCCACCGCGCGATGAACTGAAACTCTTCGCCACGGCTGTTGCGGCGCTGGAACGGAAGGGTCTTCACCCGGCCGAGCGGATGGTGCTGGTGCGGAGCTGGGCAACCGCGACGCTTCTCGTAAAGAACGAACCGATCACATCAGCCGAGCTGGCCGCGCTGCGCCGCTGGGCTGCGCAGCGCCTGTTCGACGCCGCCTATTTCCCTGGTATCGCGCCAAGCGAGGGCAACCGCTTTAACGTGCTTGATCGCGACTACTATTCCGAGGCCAGCGTCGCGATCCTCGCAGGCGGCGCACGCCGCGAGCAGTTCTTCCGAGATTATGCGTTTTACCTCCGACCGGCTACCGATGACCGGCCCTATTTTTTCCACTTCTTCCGCTGGCGCGCGCTCCCGCTGATGCTGGGCACTGTCGGCACAGCGTGGATCCCCTTTGTGGAGTGGGGCTACCTCATCTTGGTTGCGACGCTCGTGCAGGCGGCGCTGCTTGGGGCGCTGCTGATTGCCTTGCCGCTGGTTCTATTGCGACGTGGCGCACAGCCGAACGATTCAACGCCCGCCCGCTCACCGTCCGGCCAGCACGCGCAGCTTTGGGTTCTTCTCTACTTCCTGGCGCTGGGTCTAGGGTACCTGTTCGTGGAGATGGCGCTGATCCAAAGGCTGGTGTTCTTCCTCGCCAACCCCATCTATTCCGTGGCCGTGGTGCTGGCAGGGCTGTTGCTGGTCTCCGGTCTGGGCAGCGGTTGGGCTGCTCGCCAGTTGCGGAAGGGGAGATCGACAGCGCGGCTAGCGAGCTTCGCGGCATTCGCGGTGGCGGCCACGGCGACCCTGTACGCCTTCGGTTTGCGGGGTGCGCTCAGCCCCCTGCTGGGTTGGCCGCTTGCCGCGCGAATGGGCGTCGCGTTTGCCGTGATGGTGCCATTCACAACCATGGGGATGCCATTCCCGCTGGCACTGCGCTACCTCGGGCGGACAAATGCAGAACTCCTGCCCTGGGCTTGGGCCATTAACGGCTGTGCTTCGGTGGTCGCGACTTCACTGGCGACTTTGCTGGCGCTGGGCGCAGGGCTGGCCGCAGTGCTGGTTGGCGCGGCGGCATGCTATGTCGTCGCGGCGCTGGTGGCGCGCCAGTGGGAGGAGCAACCGTCCGCAGGGCCCGCCCGGGATTAATTTCCGCTACCAACAGCCGCAGCGCCGTGGCCTTAATTCTTCGACTGCCGATACAACTGCCTCGCGGCGATATACTCGCCGACTTCTTTCGGCACCACGGAATCAATGCTCTCTTCGCGCGCTGCGCGCTGGCGCGCTAGCGTCGCGGAAAGATCCTCCGTGCCGCTCGGCATCTCGAGCCGATGGATTCTCTGCGCGAAGAGTGCCGCCGGAGAACCTGGCGGAAGTTGGAATCTTCCGCCGCGTCCGGCAACCGCCAGCTCGAACCGCGCGAACATCTCCGCGACTGCCTGTTGGGGATTCGCGTAAGGCCACCGAAGCAGGATGCGCTCGGCGGCGTCCCGGCCGGTGAGAAAGTACATCCGCGTGTCCGTGGGGAAGTGTGGGGCGACGGCGCGATGGATATCCAGAAACAGCCCATGCGAGGTGACCCCAGCCGAGAATTTCGGATTTCGAGCGATGGCCAGCAAGAGCATTTCCTCCCGCGCCTCGAGTGAAGCTTCAAGCTGGTCCTTGTGCGGGAGGACTTCCGGCAACACGAACAGCACTTCCGCGAGCTCAAGCGCTGCCAGCGCGGCTTCGGCCAGGGCTAAGTGCGCGCGGGTGGGCGGATTAAACGTGCCGCTCAGTATACCTAAGCGCGGTTGGCGTGGCGCGTCAGCTCCTTTCACGGAAATCCCGGCGGGTGCACGGCGCAGCCAGCGCAGTCTAGGCTCTTCGGGGGAAAACTCAGCGGGACACATCACTCGCGCAGCTTTGTGGGAAGCGATTGTCGCCTACTGGCTGCCACTGGCGAGTTTTCTTCGGACCGTGAGTTGGAAGAGCAAAGCTGTCACCGTTTCACGAACCAGCAGTTCTTGGACGACACCCGCAGCCTCTACTCTTTCTCCCATGATTTTACGCCATTGACTCCGAATCCAGCGTCGCCTGGAGCCGGCAGTAGCGCTCCCCGCGAAGTCGTTCCAAATCCTGCCTCACCAAGTTTAGTCCATAAACGGCCAGCTCAAAGTTTTCTGAGAGTTGTCGGAAGAGCGGCGCCTCATCCCGGTATTCAAATTGGTCGAACGAAGACACGATTGCGTAGGATTCCTTTCCCGCTTTGACGTAATCCACAAAGGCATCCATGCGCAATTGCCGACGGCGGCGAGCATCAGCCACGTTCTCCGGGAAAATCCCGGTCATGAACAAGGTATAGTCACCAATGTGCTTGCGCACTTGGCGCTCGCGGTCAAAGGAACTCGCCTCGAGCAAGGGATTGGACTCGATCAGCATTTCGCCGACGTCATCTAGCCGCTGCCCCTGGGCATCGCGAATGCGGTAAAGGTTGTCGGTGTGGGTAAAGTCGGTTAGCAGCGCGGATACGTAGGTTGCCACGCGAGGGTCGCATAGCTGTAAGTCGGCAAAGAAGTGCCGCCACACTAGGTGACCGAATAATTGCCGCAGGGGATGGTAGCGATCGATCTGCATAACTTCTTAGGAGGTCAGCACTGGGAGGACACTTGACCGCCGAAGCGAGCGGGGCACGAAAGGACGCGCAGTAATCTGCCCTCGAAACGCGGTATCCCACCGTCCGGGAATACTGGCGGCGCAGGACGGGCAGCAACCTTGAGGCGTGAGGAAGTAACCCGTGATGAAGTAGCCGTAACGCTCGATGAGCAGCTCCTGGCAGCTCGAGCAGCGTGTGTTTTCCAGGTCGCCCACTTGCCCGGGCAAATTCCCGGCATAAACGTAATGCAAGCCGGCCCTCCTGCCGATCTCGGCGGCTCGCATCAGCGTTTCCGGCCTGGTGTTCTCCGGATCGGTCATCTTGTAGTCTTTGTGAAATGCCGTCACGTGCCATGGAATGTCGGCCGACACGCTCACCAGGAACTCCGCCAGCCGAGTCAATTCGTCGTCGGAGTCATTGAACCCGGGGATCACCAGCGTAACGATCTCCAGCCAGAAGCCCATCTCGAACAAGCGTCGAATTGTCTCCAGAATGGGCTGTAATCGACCGCCCAGTTGACGATAGTGGCGGTCGTCAAAACTCTTCAGGTCCACCTTGTAAAGATCCACACAGGGGCGCAGGTATTCGAGGACCTGCGGGGTGCCATTTCCGTTGGAGACGAAGCCGGTCATCAATCCAGCCGCGCGTGCTTCCTTGAAGACGGCCACGGCCCATTCGCTCGTGATCAACGGCTCGTTGTAAGTGCTGACGAGGACCCTGCCTCCCAGGCGGATGGCATCGCGAACCAGTTGCGCAGGTGTGACGCGCATTGGCCCGACCACCGCGGCGGGATCGCGCAGAGCCTGCGAGGTTACCCAGTTCTGGCAGTAGCCACAGTGCAGGTCACAGCCGAGCATTCCGAAGCTGTAGGCCAGCGCCCCAGGATGAGCGTGAAAAAACGGTTTCTTCTCGATGGGGTCGCACTGGATGCCGCCGACATAACCCCACGGCACATAGAGGGTTCCGCCCCGGTTGAAACGAACCTTGCATACCCCGGGCTGGCCTTCGGGGATCTTGCAACAGTGCCCGCAGGCAAAACACCGCACCCAGTCCCGGTCGAGCTTCTCGTAGAGCTCCCCCTCCCGAACACTTTCGGACAGAATGTCCCGCAGAGTGGTCATACACAGTTCCCCGGTGGCAATCACCGAGGATCAGAAAACTCGTCCCACGCAATAGTACACCTTTCGCCAAGTTTCTGAGAACTGCTTGAGGGAAGCGTTAGGCTCAATTCACTGGCACACATCCACAGCAATTCTCTTTGCCGGGGACGGCGATTATGTTCCTTGGTCGATGGGGTGAAGAGGCTTGCAAAGAGAGTTCATTTTCATCTCAACGCCTACGCCGCTCGCTCCGGCCTTAGTTCCCATTTTTCCGTTCCGGCTTGGGTGCGCGTGCGCGGTTACCCGCCCGTCTGCGGCTTTCACCGCCCAACGGACCAAATCCATCGCGCGCATTCGCTGCTCCTTTCCTTTCTCGGGCGAAGTGGTTGAGTGGCAGCTCGATACGCTTGCCGGCCTGGCGCACCGGCACGTAAAGCCGCAGGCGTTTGGTCGGCGCATATTCCATCTGGAATTCCCCCAGCGAGTTGCTGACCGCCTGCCCCAGGACCTGTTTGCCCGAGAACAGCAGAACCGGCACGCCCCCCAGCCGTTTGCCCGGCTGCTTGCGGTTCTGAATCTGCCCGACCAGGGTCACCCGGGAGGTGCCGCTTTCATTTTCCAATCGGAGGTCGAGCGAGTAATCCCCGGCCTGGTAGAGGGCCTGTCGGCTCAGGCGCTGCTGGGTGCGGACCCCTGCGGGCAAGGGCTCGCGGAAACTGTCGTAGAGCAAGCGGGCTGGGATGCGGGGCAGGATTTGCACCTTCTCGGGCTGTTGGAGAAGGAAGATGGCGCGGGCGCACCGAAGCGCGTAGTCAGGGACTTGGACCTGTGAGTGGCGGCGGGCGACGGCCGCGACCTTGCGCAGCAGCTCAGCGGTGTGGCGGCACTTCCGGCAGCCGGAGGCGAGGTGCGCCTGCATCGCAGCGCGCTCCCCTTCTCGGGCAGAGTCGCCCACGAAGTCCGCCCACTTGGCGATGTCGAAATGCCTCACGGGCGCAACCCCCCTCTCGGAAGAGGATGAGGGCGGGCACTCGTTCTTGCTCTCGCCTAATGCAGGGGGTCTCGAGTCGGCCCCCAATGGAGAGTATGCCCTACTCGGGTTATGAAGCCTGTCTGTCCGTAGGGCTAAGCAAGAATCGAAGCTGGGCTGCCAGCCTGACCGAAACTGGGCAGAAATCTAGTGCCAGCGAAAGAGTCCGTTGCCGTCTCTCCGCTCTCTCCCGGCGGTCCTACAGGTACTCCCCTTCCCTCTTCATAGGGTTGAGTTTCGGCGGGAAAAATATAGCCGCAAAGAAGATTCGGGGGGCGTAAGGCAGTTTTTTTCTGTCATGGTTATTGGCTGCCAGGACACACAAGGACAACGGGCTGTTGCCACTGAACCCGGTAAGACACAGAATCAAGCCTATCAAGCAGACAAGGGGGATTGGGCGGATCCACCCGATTGCTGGAAACCACCACGAGCGAAGTTCACAACCCGCCCTTTCCCCCCTATGACCTCAGTTAGATTGCTGCGACAGTATCTCCCACCTGGTCATTCCGGACCATCAAGCCCGAGATGAAGCCAACCAAGAAAGTGTTAGGTTCGATGCTCAACCAGTAGTGAGCAGCTAGCTTGGCAAGACGTGGGGAGTTGTTTGGCGGCGAGTCGTGGAAACGTCTGCTACAGGTTCAAGTATCTTGGCGCAGCACGTCTCCATCACAGTTGCAGATCCAGATTCGGCTTAGCCGTCTATCTAGTTCGCTCTACAGCGCTCAGTGCAGGTAAGTCCGGCCGAATCCCACTTCACGCGGGATGTCTTTTGTGATGGACTCACCTCAGCGCAATTTCCGCCCCTTCTTGGGGGATGAGATCTTTTTCGCCGTAGCCATACCCCGCGCTTTCTTTTCCGGGTTGCCCTCGTGTTTGCCGGCCTGGCGGACCGGCAGGTAAAGCCGCAGGCGTTTGGTCGGAGCATATTCCATCTGGAATTCCCCCAGCGAGTTGCTGACCGCCTGCCCCAGGACCTGTTTGCCCGAGAGCAGCAGAGCCGGCACGCCCCCCAGCCGTTTGCCCGGCTGCTTGCGGTTCTGAATCTGCCCGACCAGGGTCACCCGCGAGGTGCCGCTCTCATTTTCCAATCGGAGGTCGAGCGAGTAATCTCCGGCCTGGTAGAGGGCCTGGCGGCTCAGGCGTTGCTGCGTGCGGACGCCTGCGGGCAAGGGCTCGCGGAAACTGTCGTAGAGCAAGCGGGCTGGGATGCGGGGCAAGATTTGCACCTTCTCGGGCTGTTGGAGAAGGAAGATGGCGCGGGCGCACCGAAGCGCGTAGTCAGGGACTTGGACCTGTGAGTGGCGGCGGGCGGCGGTCGCGACCTTCCGCAGCAGCTCAGCGGTGTGGCGGCACTTCCGGCAGCCAGAGGCGAGGTGCGCCTGCATCGCAGCGCGCTCCGCTTCTCCGACTGAGTCCCGCACGAAGTCCGTCCACTTCGCGATGTCGAAATGCTTCACGGACACAACTCCCCCCCGAGGAAGTCGGAGACACTCTTACTCTCCCCGACTAAGAAGGGGGTACGGAGTCAGCGGTCGCATATACGCAGACTCCAGATCCTCACTACAACTCTATCAGATTCGGACTTCTTAAGTCTAGGGGCTGGTATCAAACCATCCAAAATGTTCCACAAAAGGCGATGTTACGCCCCATTTGAGATGTAACCCAACTGAAAGATCGTATTGAGGAGGGGCAGTGGAGCCAGTTTTGCCAAGTGCAAGAAAAGCAGGGGCGAGGTTGCCCTCGCCCCTCCCCTCCTCCAGTCCACGCGCCCAGCCGCGGGGACAAGTGGGCAGCTGCCAAGGAGAGCTCAGTTAAGTCCCTTCTTAATCGGTCACAACCAGAGTTGCGGAGGTCACCCGCGTGAGGCCCCCACCCACACCAGTGATGGTCAACACATAACTGCCCTGAGGGGTGACCTGTTCATTGGTGTTGATCGTGAGGCTCGAGTTGCCAGTAGCGGGGTTGGGGCTGAAGCTTGCGGTGGCCCCGGCTGGCAATCCACTCACACTAAGCGTGACCGCCGCTGTGAAACTGCCTGAGCGCGTGATGCTTAAGGTGTAGCTGGCACTGTCTCCTTGTGACACGGTTTGAGAACTGGGGCTGGCCGACAAGCTGAAATCGCCCGCAGCCGGAGCTGTGATGACCAGTGTCACCGAGGTCGTGCGGCTCAGAGCACCGCTGACACCGGTGATGGTCAGCACGAAGCTGCCCGTGGGAGTAGTCGCGGCAGTGGTTACCGTCAATGTCGAGGAGTTCGCCGTCGCTGGGTTCGGGTTGAAAGTCCCCGTGGCCCCGGCCGGCAATCCGCTCACGCTAAAGGTGACGCCGCCTGTGAATCCTCCCAGACGAGAGATGTTCGCAGCATAGGTCGTACTGCCTCCCCGGACGACCGTCTGGGAAGCGGGAGTGGCGGAGAGGCTGAAATCAGGCACTAGCGCAGCATTGACGACCAGTGTCACCGAGGTCGTGCGGCTCAGAGCACCGCTGACACCGGTGATGGTCAGCACGAAGCTGCCTGTGGGAGTAGTCGCGGCAGTGGTTACCGTCAATGTCGAGGAGTTCGCCGTCGCTGGGTTCGGGTTGAAAGTCCCCGTGGCCCCGGCCGGCAATCCGCTCACGCTAAAGGTGACGCCGCCTGTGAATCCTCCTAGGCGAGAGATGTTCGCGGTATAGGTCGTACTGCCTCCCTGGACGACGGTCTGGGAAGCGGGTGTAGCGGAGAGACTGAAATCAGGCACTGGCGCAGCATTGACGACCAGGGAGACAGAGGTCGTGTGTGTGAGATTGCCGCTGGTCCCGGTAATTGTCACAGAGAAGCTGCCCGTTGGGGTGCCAGCACCTGTGCTCACGGTCATCGTCGCGGTGCCGGTGGCCGGGTTCGGGCTGAAGCTGGCACTGGCGCCGGCCGGCAAACCAGTCGCGTTCAAGCTGATCGCCCCGGTGAAACCTCCCGACGGAGAGACGTTCACGGTGTAAGTGGTACCGCCTCCCTGGGTGACGGTCCGCGAAGCTGGCGCAGCGGAGAGGGCGAAGTCGGGAGCGTCCGCCCGTCACAGTGCGGCCCGCGAGCGACGGAATGGGGTCAACGTTGTTGAGAAGGAGCGTCTTCAGGCTGGCGGTGTTGAGCGCGCATTTGGATAGCACCAGCACCGCGGCGCCGGAAACGTGCGGGGTTGCCATCGAGGTGCCGCTAAGAAAAGCGAAATTGCCACCGATGGTGGTGGAGAGAACATCCACGCCGGGTGCGCCCAGGTGCACGCTGGAGGGACCGACATTTGAGAAGAACGCCAGCGAGTCCGTGTTGTCGGTTGCGGCCACGGCCACAACGTTGGGTGCGTTGTAACTGGATGGGAAATGCGGGATGACATCATTGTTGGAACTGGAGTTGCCCGCAGCGGCCACGAACAGCATATCGTTGGCATTGGCGCGGTTGATCTCATCCAGCAGGGCCTGGGAAAATGCCCCTCCTCCCCAACTGTTCGAGAGCACGCGCACGTTGGCGCCGCTGGTAGCCGCGAAGGCGGCTTTGGCCTGCACTGCGAATTCGATGGCATTGATCGCGTTGGCGGTCGTTCCCGAGCCGGCGGCATCGAGGAACTTGCTGCCCATGATGCTGGCCGTCCAGTTCACTCCCACGACTCCGGTCCCGTTGTTCCCCACGGCGCCGATCGTGCCGGAAACGTGGCTGCCGTGATTATTGTCGTCTAGGGGGTCGCACACATTCGTGATGGCATTGAACCCGTGACTTCCGGCCGGGCAGGTGATTGATTGGCCGCCGATGGTCACGGTAAACGCGGCGGGCGCAGACCAGACGTTGGCCGCCAGGTCGGGATGCCTGTAATCGATGCCCGTATCGATCACTGCGGCTACGTTCGCTCGGGAGCCGGTCGAAATATCCCAGGCCGCTGTTGCTTTGATGTCGGCACCGGGGACTCCGGCGGAGGCCTGAATGATCTGGCCGGTGTTTTGGAGTCCCCACAGCTCGCCGAAGCGCGGATCATTGGGGATGGCAGTCGTGTGGACGATGTAGTTGGGTTCGGCGTACTCGACATCGGATCGCGCCGACAGCTCGCTGACCAAGGTAGCGACATTCTTCCGCGAGGAGTGGAGGCGAAGCAGTCCGGTTCCGCCTACCCACTCGGACTCATCGACTTCTCCCGCTGCCTGCGCTTCGAGGACTGATTGGAAAGTCGTCGGACGGAACTTCACCAGAACTTCATTTGTGGCTGCTTCTTTCCCTCGGAAGAACTCTGTCTTGTTCTTGCCGCGGTTCTGAGCCCAGAGCGGTAGAATCGACAGAATCGCGATGAGCCAGAGAATCGACGTTTTCTTATCCGAAATCCGCATAGATCCCCCTTAAGCATTCAGCGAGTGGCTGACCTAGTCACTGGGCCAGACTCGCGAGCTAGCTGGCCAGTTTTCCTACGGCAGACGCAACTTGCGTGAAGATACCTCGGACTGATCTGGGTACGCTTACGTAGTAGCAACCGAACGGAGTGGCCGCCAGTGTCAGCCCGACATCACCTAGACATTCGGAGAGAACTGAGAAGTCCACAAGCTTCTCAGGTCGATTCTCCTTTTTTTGGCTGGGGAGCCAGGCCGCCTCAGGCTCATGACTGGATGGGCTGGGTGCCGTGCGGCCGGCTTCTGCTTTCTGACCAAATAGGGTTCGGAGGCAATCCATAAAATATACGTAGTGGCAGACTCGGATCGAAGGTTCCGCGGAGGCCATCATGCCGTGCGCCGTGACGCACCAACTGCGCCACCGGTCGGGCGGCTGTGCCGCGAGCCCCGTGGAGGGGTCAACACGTGGCTCGAGTCGTCCTCCCTAAGCTGGCTGCCCTGTGCGGACACGGCGTTCTCATGGATGTAGAATGCAGGGCTAAGGGGGTACGGTCCATGCCAAAAGTGAATCAGCTTACCGTTCACTGCGAAAACCGTCCCGGAGCTCTGGCGCGCATCGCCGAAGTGCTTGGCCATACAAAAGTGAATATCCTTGGGTTTCTGCTCACAACGTCCGGCGCGAAAGGTTCCGTGAAACTCGTCGTGAACAACGTGGGTAAGGCAAAAAAGGCCTTGGATGGAGCGGGGCTTCCCTACACCGAGGAAGTGGTCCTGCATTTGAAACTCGCGAATACGCCTGGATCACTTGGACGCTTCGCCAGAAGGCTGGCCGCAAAGGACATTAATATCACCTCTGGCTATCAGACCATCGTGAAAGGCTCGAGGAACGCAAGCATAGTTCTCGAGGTCTCCCATCTAAACCAAGCAGTTCGCCTTGCTAGGAGCACACCTTCGGACCGATTAGGTTACTGACCTGCTTGGCGCGTCCCATGGCACCTGTGTCGCAACGTCCTCCCCGAGCGACCACTCTTGCGCCGTTGACGCACTGGCACGTCCAGCCGCAGGTGCTTTGTGGGCGAGTATTCCATGTGAAACTCCCCAAGCGAGTTGCTCACGGTGCGCGCGAGAAGCTTTTTCCCCGAGGCGAGCAACACCGGCACGTCACCGAGATGTTTGCTCGGCTCCTTCTGGTTCTTGATCTGCCCGACCAGGGCGACCCGCGGGCTGCCGCGTTCATTCTCCCAATGCAGGTCGAGGGAGTAGTCCCCGGCCTCGTAGAGCGCCTGTCGGCTCAGGCGCTGCTGTGTGCGGACGCCTGCGGGCAAGGGCTCGCGGAAACTGTCGTAGAGCAAGCGCGCAGGGATGCGCGGCAGGATCTGCACCTCCTCTGGCTGTCGGAGGATGAAGATAGCGCGGGCACACCGCAGCGCGTGCTCGGGAACTTGGACTTGCAAGTCGCTGCGGACGACCGCTGCCAGTTTGCGCAGCAGTCCAGCGGTGTGGCGGCACTTCCGGCAGCCGGACGCGAGATGATGACCTATGGCTACCTCTGCTAACTTCTCGGATAAGCCGCGTACAAAATCCGTCCATTTGGAAATGCCGAAATGCTTCATGGGACGCCCCCCTCGCGAGGCGGATGAGGCGGGACTAACTCTTTCCTATTAAATAAAGGGTTAACAATCCCCCCAGAAATATAGGCATAGAGTAATTAATCGGCGGAATATAACCGTGGCTGAACTTCTTTCGTGAGTATCATTTAAGAGACGCCATCGCCGGGATTGTCGAAACTCCAGGTACCACGAAGCGAGCGGCCAGGACAGCGGCGACCCGACAACTTCGTCCGGTTTTCGCCCTCTCTTCTTCCCCGCCTGGGGCCCTCTCTAATTCCTGTTATCCGCACGGGCACACCAGGGAAGTTGGCTGTTGCCGTTCCGCGTTGCTGATATTCAAACTAGGGAATGCTAGGAGGCAAAGGAAAGCTGGGCGGGCCACTCACCTCACCCAGCAAGCGAGCGTCAAGGCAGAATTTCGCCGCCTTTTCCCCTCGCTCTTTACCTTAAGTGAGATAGTCTCCCTATGACAGGGTCACCGCGGGACGGAGGCAGTTGATGCACAATGATCGAGCGGAGCAGACGGCCGGTGGTGGCACGAAGAGTGCCGTGGGCTCGCAGCGTACCCCGCGGAGCGTCCCTCGTTACCGGTTCATCGCAACGGCGGTGGTGACGGAGTTAAGCTCGGGAACTCGCCTCCCGGCGAGAACCTCCGAGTTGAGCATCAACGGCTGCTATATCGACACGTTAAACCCGTTCCCTGACGCGGCGCTCGTTCGCTTGCGCATCATCAAGGACGACCGCGTCTTCGAGACTCCTGGCCGAGTGCTCTATTGCCATCCGGGGTTCGGCATGGGCATTGTCTTCATAGACTCGACACCCGACCAGCGGTCGCTGCTCGAGGGATGGTTGGTCGAACTTGCCGCTCAATAGAAGCGAGCTTCCTGGAACCGACCTCATAAATGCTCGTTGCATTGGACCCCAGTTGATCAAGATTGCCCGGATGGATTTGCAATCCTCGATACACTCTCCGCAACGCGGAAGATCGCGATCAGCACCTCGAGCAATACCCGGACGTAGAGCGTCCAGAAAATTAGGCCAACCGCGCAGAGGATTAACAGGAGTAGCCCCTGGGCTGTCGATTCCCGAAAACCACTGAGAACAAGACCAATCGCGACGATCAGCCCCACAAGAAGGTGCAAGGCGTATAGGAGCTTGATGATCCTGAGGGTCACGAACTCGCCGAAAGAGAAATCTACCAAAGATTCGATCAGCGCCTTTTGGCTTGGCATTGTCTCCTCCGTCTCATCATTCAGATTCTCGATCCAGAAGTTTGCTGTCGTCGGTACAGGTCAGTTGATGACCCGCGGCGAACTGTAGTGCAGGAGTCCACTCTAAGCAAGTCCCGATAGCTTTCGGGGAACGTTCGAAAAACCATTGGGGCCGTTGAATAAATCTTCCGGGTGGCCTCGAGCCATTTGCGGCAAACGAAGATTGACAACTCACATGTGGACTCGACTAGCGAAGAGGGGTTTGCTGCAGTTTTTCAAGAACGCGAGGTGATTTCCGAACCTTGCAAATGGCCAGCCGCCTAGGGAGAACCGCGGAGCCAGGAACTTGCTTTCCGGCGGGTTCTTGAATCCTGGGAGGTCGCTCATGAGAGCTTTTATTCTGTTAGACGTCCGCACAGGTAAGTGCCCGGAGGTGATAGGCAAGCTGCGGAAGATTGAGGGGGTCACCAGTGCTAACGCTTGCTGGGGACGGCCGGATGTTTTCGTTGTCGTGGATGTCCCCAACCAGAGTGTTCTCAGTGACACCGTGCTAAACAAAATCCAGACCATCGACGGGATCGAGTCCACCGACACCCATATCGTGATTGACTAGAACGCATCTCATAAATTCCTCAGGAGGATAATGAGGCAGCCGAGTTGGAGCATCCCGAGGAAGTTGGCTTCGTAGAACTCCCAGCGAGTTACGAGCCGACGGAAGTTATGCAGCCAAGCGAAAAGGCGTTCGATTTTCCAGCGACGACAGTAACGGCGCAACTCGCGACGGTCCTGGGTCAGATTCAGGCGGTTGGGGCGGTTGGGCGCGATCATGCGAATGCGGTGCTCGCGCCACAGTTGGCGGTCCAAGGGGTCGCTGTCGTAGGCCGTATCGCCGATCATTCGTTCCGGCCAAGCACGGGTGAAACGGAAGTGCATTAACTTTTTGGCGCCGCACATCCAGTCCGCTCCAGGCTGCAGACGGCGGAAGTGCTTTATGCTCTAGGCATTCCCTCGGGGAGGGCTTTTTGCTTGTGCAGGTTCGTTTGGGGGGTCCGAGCGGGCGAAAGCGGCGCAGCACACGTATTCTCCGAGCCGTTCCGCTGACAGTGACGGGTGTGGACTCGGTCCGTGCGCCATATGCGGAACTGGTCTCCACGGTGGAGATTAGCTCGCACGGCTGCAAATACTACTCGAGGTATGAGGTTTTTCAAGGCCAACTCGTCACCTTGCAAATGGGGCACAACGATCAGGAACACCCCGCTTGCTCAGTGCGGGCAGTAGTGAAGTGGGTCCAACGCCCCCGCGGCACTGGTGAGCCTTTCCAGGTCGCCGCTGAACTGGAAGTCCCTGGCAATGTCTGGGGTGTCGAGTTGCCGCCCGACGATTGGTTGCCATTCCCAGAGACTAAAGTGATCGAGGCCCCCGGCGCCACGCCGGAATCATTAGCGGTCGCCCGGGCTACGCCGCCAGTCTCCGCGCCGAGGCCGAACAGAGGGTCCGGGCAGCAGCCTAACTTTCTGGCGGCACAGGCTCCCGCCCCATTGTCGCCGCTAATTGCCCACTTGATGAGCGAGTTCGGAGAGCAGATTCAAAAAATGGTTTCTGAAGCTGCGGCAGCAGCGGCCGCCGTCGAAACCGGCCGTCTGCTGGCTGAGTTGCGGACGCAGCTCGGGGATGAAGTCAAGAAAACAATGCAGGGCCTGGCCACATCGCACACCGACCAGTGGGTCCGCTGGTTGACGCAGCAGATGAACCAAGCGCATCAGACCACTGCCAAGACGCTCCACGAGCAATGGACCAAGAAGCTTGAGCTGGACTTGCGGCAGGCCAGCGAGCGA
>QHYU01000022.1 GCA_003224235.1 Acidobacteriota bacterium | reverse complement strand
AACGATCCGCAAACGCTGCATCAGTCGCCCCACCGACCATCAGGCGATCCTGCTGCAACACCTGAATCTGCACCTCCCCAACTCCCTGGAAATGGCCCGAGTGTAGTGAAGACTAGACCATGCCCCCATTGAAAACACAGGTGTTTATTCTTCAAACTGCGGAAGTTGGGCTAGCGTCTCTGGCCGTAGACTGAAAATGTGATGTCTGCATAAGTATCAGGGATAGGAGCTTTTACGAGGAGCATGTCCCGCTATTTCCGAAAATCTTATGGCTGCGGCCCTCTTGCACGGCGCGGAAGGGCACCGGCGCAGCGCGAACATCGCCATCATCAGGACCGGCCGCTGGGCTGACGCACAACAACCACGCCCAGTTCGCGCAGTCGCCTGCGGTGATAGCGGATGCGCACGATGCGGTTGCGTCTCGTAAAGCAGTTGGCACGGAGTTCCCTGCAAACCAGTCTTCGACGCAGCACGTGATAGCTGATGAGAAGGAGCGCGTGCAAAAGGGCCACAACCGCGCGCTTCTTGCCTCGGCGCGGCGCCGAGGCGGTGCTACCTGCTTTTGAAACAACTGCTGCTGACGAGGCTGGAGGTTCCGGCTCACGCGGGTGCGCAGCCACGACCGTTCCAGCGCACATTTCCCCTGCAAAGAGCAAAGAACTACATCTCGTATAACTTTGGGAAGGCCCACAGCCAGACCCTATAAAGCTTCGGCCTAACGAGCCCGGGATAAGGGACAATGCTTAGTTGAGCTGGGGACGGATCTGCTCTGTGCTCAGCGCGAGGCCGGTTAGGTGAGTCGATGTGGCTGTCTTGCATCGCCAGTTCGAGTGCCTACGCTTAGCTTAGGTTTTAGCTCTGTGATATGCTGACTTCGACGACGTTCTCACTTGAACCGATCCGGAGTCTCAAACATGAAAATGCGGACGGAAAAGGATTCACTTGGCGAGAAGCAAGTCCCGGCCGAGGCATACTTCGGCATTCAGACGCAGCGGGCGGTGGAGAACTACCCGATTAGCGGTTATCGCGCCCACCCCCATTTGATTCGGGCAATGGGGATGATCAAGAAAGCCGCGGCGCTTGCCAATCGCGAATTGAAGCTCCTCGACAACAAGCGTGCCGCCGCCATTATTCAAGCTTCGGAGGAAGTCATCGCCGGCAAATTCGACGACCAATTCGTCGTGGACGTGTATCAGGCAGGTGCGGGCGTCTCGTTCCACATGAACACCAACGAGGTGATAGCGAACCGCGCGATTGAAATCCTGGGGGGCCGGCGGGGCGACTACGAAGTCTGCCACCCGAACGACCATGTGAATTTCGGGCAATCCACTAACGACGTCTTTCCGACGGCAATGCGCTTGGCGGCCGTGATCCTGTTTGACGATGTCCTACAGTCGTTGGGTGAGCTGGAGCGCTCATTTGCGCGGAAAGGCAAAGCGTTTGATCACATCCTAAAGTCGGGGCGCACGCACATGATGGATGCAGTCCCGATTCGATTGGGGCAAGAGTTCTCCTCCTACGCAACCGCGATGCGACGCGCAGCAGACGTGCTTCGGCAAGCGCAAGAGGGACTGCGCGAACTGGGGCTCGGAGGCTCGGCGGTGGGGACTGGGGTCAATACGCACCCGAAGTACCAGAAGCTGGCAGTTCAACACCTCAGCAAAGTTTTAGGGCAGAAGCTGATTGCCACCGATGATCTGCGCTACGCAATGAACTCGAACCTAGCTCTTTCGGTGGCATCTTCGGCCTTGCGGAATTTGGGGCTCGAGCTGATTCGCATCTCCAACGATTTGCGCCTGCTCTCGAGCGGCCCCAACACCGGCTTTGCCGAAATTGTTTTGCCGGCGCTGCAACCGGGCTCCTCGATCATGCCCGGCAAAATCAACCCGGTCATGGGTGAGCTCACCGCAATGGTCAGTTTTCAGGCGGTCGGCGCAGACCTAGCCACGGCGATGGCGGTGCAAGCCGGACAGCTCGAACTCAACGTGATGATGCCGACGATGGCGTGGAATGTGCTCCACGCGGCCGAGATCCTAAAGAATACGATGCGCGTAGTGGCCGAAAAGTGTGTTGATGGCATCACCGCCAACGAGGCGCGGTGTCGCTACTATGCGAATGCCACGGTAGCCATCGCGGCGGCGCTCAATCCCTACATCGGCTACGCTGCGGCGGCAGAGATCGCGAAGGAGAGCGTGAAGACCGGTCGAACTGTGACTGAGATCGCGCTTGAGCGAAAGCTGCTTGACGAAAAGTTGCTGCGCGAAATTCTCGACCCGTATCGCATGACCGAACCGGCTCCGCCCATCGAAGACGTCCGCAAAAAAGTCAGGAACGCCGCTAGTTAGTCTTTTCGCAGTTTGTGCGCCGTTTTTTTATGGAACAGGCGCCCCCAAGTTCAGACCGCGAGGCAGGTCAGGAGTTAAGAGGTGCACGCTTGGGGGGAGGCCAGGGTTCGAGCAACTGTTCCTTGCGGTAGATAAGCGCATTAATGTCGTAGGTGGCAAGCTCAAACCCATGTCCATGAGTGATGGCGTCAGTGGGACAGGCCTCAACACAATAACCGCAGAAGATGCAGCGGGAATAATCGATATTATAGACTTTCGCGTAGCGCTCGCCGGCGGAAATGCGTTTGGCGTCGGTGTTCTCGGCGGCCTCGATGTAGATGCAGTTGGCCGGACAGGCAGCGGCGCAGAGGAAGCATCCCACACACTTCTCAAGACCTTGCTCATCGCGGTGCAGGACGTGAATGCCGCGATAGCGCGCTTGAAAGTGGACCGGCTCGTCGGGATAGTTTTCGGTGACGGGCTTGCGCAGCATGTTGCGGAAAGTGACGCCAAAACCCTTCGCCAGGGTGATGAACGTCTCGCCGACTTCCTTCAGTATGAATGCCATTGAGGATCAGTCTAACAGACCGAGTATGGCGCCGCAAACCTGAAAGCTATTTCCGCTATTTCCCCCCAAGGGCAGCAACGATCTGTTTGCCGTGAAAGCGGCCATTCTCGATAAATATCTCCCCAACGTTGTTGCCGCCAATCACCACGCCAGCCAAGTGAATTCCTGGCACGTTGCTCTCGAAAGTTTGCGGATTCATCGCCGGCTTATTGGTTTGCGGGTCGAGGGCGATGCCCAGTTGCCGGAGGAAATCGAAGTCCGGGTGATAGCCGGTCAGGGCAAAGACCTGAGCGGCGGGCAGCGCGCGTTCTCCATTGGCTCCCTGAACCCAGACCTGGGCGGCCTCAATGCGGGTGACGCGCGTCTCGAACAGCGCGCGAATTTGCCCGGCCTTGATGCGGTTCTCGATATCGGGGCGCACCCAGTACTTGATCGTAGCGCCCAACTGGGCTCGCCGGTGGACCAACGTAACTCGAGCGCCCGCGCGGAACAGATCGAGCGCGGCCTCTGCGGCTGAGTTCTTGCCGCCGATGACGACCACATCCTGGTGCCAGAAGGGATGCGCCTCGGTGTAGTAGTGCGAGACGTGGGGCAGGTCCTCGCCCGGCACATCGAGGCGGTTCGGCAGGTCATAGTAGCCCGTGGCGACGACGATCTTCTTCGCCGCGTAGTGATTCACAATTCCGCGCGTCGTGCGTGTGTGCACGACGAAGCGGTGATCACTTCCCTCCACACGCTCAACGCCCTCGTAGAGGCGCAAGTCGAGTTGGTAATGTTCGGCGGTCTTGCGATAGTACTTGAGGGCCTCAACGCGGGTGGGCTTCTCAGCCGCACAGGTCAAGGGGAGGTCACCGATCTCCAGCAGCTCGGGCGTAGTGAAGAACACCATGTTGGTCGGATAACGGTAGAGCGAGTTGCACAGGCAGGCCTTGTCGATAACGAGAGGATGCATGCCCGCGCGCTTGGCCTCAATCGCGCTGGCGAGGCCGGTGGGCCCGGCGCCGATGCAGATTAGGTCGTAGGTTTCGCTCACAGTTTTAGTTTGCCCTGCGCATGACGGGATTGCAACCGCACGCTCTGGCCCTCGGTGGCCTGGTAAGGCGGAGGTAGCGCGGCGTTCGGCGCACTTGCCAGTGGACGTCGTCGCTGTGAGTATGCGGCAGAGGAAAATGGCTGAAGCAAAGATGCAGGATGCAGGGGTACCCCCCTGGTTTTTTGTAAGAGTATGATTCCAGGAGGGTTTAAGTCCAATGATTTTGCAAGTGCAGATCCTAAAGGACTTGCGGACGCATTTTTCGTAAGTGCGGATTCTAAAGGGGTTACCAGCGTGGACACGGGACCCCTCGACTTGGCTAGGGACAGCAGGAAGACGGTCACTCCGAACGAACGGACCAGCCCTGGGGAGTACAAGAGCTGCCGGCGAGGCCCTTGGACTTTCGCTCTCCTCGACTCCGCTTGGGGCGCACAGGGCAAACGCTACACAGCAAAGCGTCACGATGTAACAGTGGTCCAATCTGCAAAGCTCTTTGGCGGGCCTTGCAATTCATGTTACCTCAATGCTGATGGATGTTCAATGGAAAGTTATTCCAGATTAGCGGTGGGCATCAGCAATTCGTTCAGCTCGGCTTCGAATCGCTCGAGCTCCGCTCGACGCTCCGGTGTGACCTCGATCTGCTTCTTCTTCCACACGAAGTAGTTTCTCGCGCCGCGAGTGACGCGAACGCTCAGGTTGCCATCCACCAGGTAGCTCGGCTCAGCAACGAGCCTCATCCCGCCAGCGACTGGACCGAGCAACGCAGCGCAGTTCCCTTTCCGCACGCCAACCGCGTTCGCATAGAGTGGAAACGAAGCGCCCTGGAAACCGTGCACGGCGAGCCGTTTGAGTACAGCGATCTGCGCAGGCGTCAGTTCCAGCAAAGTCCCCTCTGCTTTTTGCACCGATTATACGGCCACAGTAAGAAAGCAGTGGCAGACCTGTCCCCATTACGGCTATGCGGAAATCACAGAAGCTACGAGCGTTCAGCTCCCCCTGCGACAGGCAAGGACCGTCAAGACTACGCCACGGCGGGATCAGAGTCCGATTGGGTGTGTTCGAGGGAGGCCAAGACGGAATGCAGCGCGGCAATCAGCTCCTCGCGCGAGACATGGCTCTTGCGGAACTGGATGCGCACGCGGAAGGCATCGTTCTCCGGTTGGAAATTGAAGATGAACGGCTGGGGCCGCGGTCCGGTAGTGGCTTCCTCACGGCGTTCGCGGCGAGCTTCGTCCCGCGAGAGCCCGCCCTGGCTGATGCGCTGCACGGCCTCCAGCATCTTTTTCTCGCTGGGCTGGCGAGCCACCTGCAGCAGCAGCGATTTGGAGACAATTCCCTTCTCGAGGCAGCGCTTGCGCACTGGGTCGGGGATGTTGCGCAAAGACAAGCTCTCGGTGACCGAAGAGCGGGCCTTGCCGATTTTTCGCGCGATGTCGTCGTGGGTGTAGTCGAACTGTGCCGCCAAGCGGTGCAGTCCTTCGGCCTCCTCGAACGGGGTAAGGTCCTTGCGCTGAAGGTTTTCGACTAGAGCCAGCTCCAGCGTTTCGGCATCGTCGGCAATCTTTTCGATGCAGGGCAATTCGCGCAAGCCTGCGGCGCGGGCAGCGTGGTAGCGGCGCTCGCCGGAGATAATGAAGTAGCAATCGTCGCGCGGGACGAAGCGGACCAGCAAAGGCTCCAGCACCCCTTTCTGTTTGATCGAGTCACTCAGTTCGCGCAGGTCGCCCAGGACCTTTCGCGGCTGTTCCGGATTCGGCCGGATTTTATCGACCGGGATCATACGACCCACCGCGGCGCCGCTATAGCTGGCGAGCGTCTCTACATAGTGGGCGTCATGCCGCATCTTCAGTGTGACGGGCAATCCGATCCTCTTCGACACGTTGGATGACCTCCAGGGCAAGCTTGCGATATTCGATGGCGCCCGGCGATTTGGGCGCGAACGTCAGAATGGTTTCCTTGTAGGCCGGGCTTTCTTCGAGGCGCACATTTTTGCTGATGCGCGTCTTGAACAGCACGGAACCAAACACCGAGCGAATCTGTTCGTGGGTGTCGCGTGAGATGTTAGTGCGCTTGTCAAAAAGGGTGATGACAACGCCCAAGACCTTCAGGTCGGGGTTGGGCCGGGCACGGATGCGCTCGTAAGTCTCCAGCAAGTCGTCAGTGCCCTCGATGGCGAAATAGGCGGCTTGGATGGGCACCAGCAGGTGCGTGGCCGCCACCAGCCCGTTCACCGTAAGGATGCCCAGCGCGGGAGGGGTATCCACAATCACAAATTCGTAATCCTTCTGAACCGGCGCGAGCGCGTCTTTGACCTTGAAGGGCGAGTCGAACTGCCCCGCCAGTTGCTGTTCCAGCTTGGCCAAGGCCAGTTTGGCTGGAGCGACAAAAAGCATCTCATCCTTCGTCGGCCTAATCACGCTGCCCAGCTCAGCGCGATGGTCGCTAAGGACGTCGTACATCGAGGTCTTCACGTCGGCCGCGTCGAAGAACGCGATGGTTGAGTTGGCTTGTGGGTCGAGATCAATTAACAGGGTTTTCTTGCCCCGCTGGGCGATGGCGGCAGAGAGGTTAATCGCGGTGGTGGTCTTCCCCACGCCGCCTTTCTGATTGGCGATGGTCAGTATAGCGGTCATATAGGCCCGCCCCGTCCAGGGACGGCTAAACGCATCCTCCCGGGCTGGCAACCGGATAACTATATATAGTGCGGCTGCCTTCTTTTGCCCCACGAATAGGCCAATCTACCCGTGGATCGCACGGAGTGCAAGCAAATAATGCAAGAAATCGAGACTTTCACACCGCCCCGGCCGCCCCTGCGAAGGAGGTGGTCAGCCTCGATCTCACCGGTGACGGCCGAGATGAATTGGTGGCAGGGATCCACTGTCCGGCTGCTTCTGCTGCCTCGCGCGGCCGGATGAGTTGACACAGCCTATTTCTAGGACTACTCTTCGCCACAGATAAGAGAGCAGCCGGGCGAGAGTCGCGAACGCTCTCCGCTCGGAAAACGCCAAGCAAGATGTCCGCGCGTTGCCTCGCAATGATCGGCGCTTCGCTGGCCCTGGCAGGTACAGCCTGGGGACAAGCCAATGCCACGCACACGCATATGGCCGAGAGCAACTCCGAGGTCGTCGTGTACGTCCGGCTCGCGAATGGCGATCCGCTGAACACCCCGGCGCGAGTGAAGCTGCTGACCTCGAATGGTATTCCGCTGATGGAGACAACCACCCAGACAAGAGGAGAAGTCGTGTTCGCGGGCCTCGCCTTGGGCGACTATTACATCGAGGTGAACGCCAACGGATACCAGCTCGCGCGAGAGGAAGTCAGCCTGCCGATTCCGGTGCGCACGCAAGTGCACATCTATCTCCGGCCGGAGGCTTCGAGCGGGCCGCCGTCCACGCCACTCGCGGCGCCGGTGCTGGCTCCCAAGGCGCAGAAGGAAGTGGAGAACGGACTCGAAGCACTGCGCCAGGGGAATCTGAAAGAAGCTCAGGCGCGGCTCGAGCACGCCAGCAAACTGGCGCCGTCGCATCCGGACCCGCTCTACCTGCTGGGAGTCCTGTACATCCGGCAGAACGACCTTCCGCGCGCGCGTACGGTACTCGAGAAGGCAACCCAGCTCTATCCCAACCATACAAGGGCTGTCGCGGCGCTGGGCACCGTTCTCTCCAACCAGGGCGACTATGCCGCCGCCATCCCCATTCTCGAAAAGGCGGTCACACTAAACGATAAGGCCTACGAGACACACTGGACGGTCGCCAACGCCTACTACCAAGAAAAAAAGTACGACCTAGCGCGGGAACATGCCCAACAGGCTTTGACTCTGTCTCAGGGAAAAGCGCCCGAAATCCAACTCCTGCTGGCGCAATCTCTGGCGGCGACCGGCCATCGCGACAAGGCCGCTGCGGAGCTGCAGGCCTTCCTGCGCGAACACCCCGAACACGCGAAAGCGGCGACAGCCCGCCGGTGGCTCGAGCAGCTTGGTCAGGGCAAAGCGAGCGCGCCGAAGTAAATCCCCGGTCCTTTCCTCCTGCGCCTCAATCGGGATGATCCAGTTCTCTACTCCAGTGAGCCTTGTCCCGGGAAGAAGACTGGGCAAAAAAGAACCGCGGGTTGGGCTCGGCCCAACCCGCGGGGTGAAGTCGTTCTGCGCAGGGACGCCTAGAAGTCGAAGCGCAGACCGAACTGGATGAAGCGCGGCTGGTTATACTGCGCGCCAATCACGCCGAAGCCGCGCGGGTTCGACAGGTCCACCCGAACGTCAGTCAGACCCGTGCTCTGTAACAACGGGTGGTTGAAGGCATTGGCCATTTGGATGTCGAACCGGGTGCTGATACGCTCGGTAATCTTCGTAGTCTTCGAGATGCCGATATCCACGTTCCAGCGGGTCAGGCCGCGAATAAACGCGCGGCCAGCGTGGCTATCGAGAAGAATGTCCGGCGTTCGGAAGTTGTTGAACACCGAAGCGGGATCAGCGAACCCATTGACTTTGAATTTGCTCGAGGTTCCGATCCCACCGGAGCCAGCGTTCCCGTCGTTGATACTCGCTTTATAGAACCGGGTACTGATCGGGATGTAGCCGCTGCAGTTACCGAAGGTCGGCCCCTGCCCGTACTCCTCGCAGCTATTCCCGTCAATCACGTCCAACGGCAGGCCGCTTGCGATCACGTAAACGGCGGCGACGTTCCAGCCGCCGACGACCTTGTCCCACCCCTTGCCGGAGGACCACTTGTGGCCTTGCCCGAAGGGCAGGTCATAGGTCACCAGCGCGTTCAAGGCGTGACGCCGGTCAAATTGGGCTGAGCCGTAGTCGCGGTCCAGGTTGAACGCATCGGAGGCTTCATTCAAACTCTCCTGGTTCTGGCCAAGCTGGTCGAACGCATGAGAGTAAGTGTAGTTGATGTCAAACGCCAGGCCGCGCGACGTCCGCTTGCGCAGGGTCACGAAGCCAGCGTTGTAGTTGGAGTGACCATCGCTGCCAATCCAGTAGTTGTCCTGGACCTGATTGGTGTCGGCTCCACCTGCACCACCGGGCAAGAAAGAGCTGATATCGGCCCAGAAATCATACACGTTCGCTTCCGGGAAGTTGCCCCCCTCCTTGTTGACCACGGCAGCGGTGCAGGTAATCGGAACACCGGTTTTGTCCCGGCAGTACGCGCTGCCCTTTCCGCCGAAAAGAGTTTCATAGAAGGGTTGCGTTGGAACAGGCTGGTCGTTGCGCAGGGCATTGGCCACGCCGCTAAACGCCGAGGCGAAGGACTGCCCGCCCAGCGTGAACATGTATGGCACCTGGTTCAGGAAGTAGCCCTGGTAGAGCCGCTTGGCGTAGCGGGCCACATACCCGACTTCGAGGAGCATGTTCCCCGGCAACTCGCGCTGGATGGTCAGGTCCACGCTGTGCGAATAGCCCACTTTGCGGTTGGGGTCAATCCGGAAATCGAGACCTTCATAGGGGCTGTTCCCGGCGGGAATGCGATTCTTCCCGGGAATAAGCGGCGGAGTCAGCTTCGCAAGGCTCGGTATGGGAATCGAAGTTCCGTCCGTGCCGATTCGAAAGGCATTCGTAGGATTCGATGCACCTGAGCAGGCCACCGCGGCACCCGATCCTGTCGGACCCTGGCAACGAACGCTGTTCCCGAAACCGATCCCCAGCGCGGGAATCATCACGATGCCCACGCCGTTGATCCGGTCGTAGGTCCGTGCGTAACCGGTCCGGATGACCGTCTTCCGATCACCGAAAATCTTGCCAAAAAAGCCTTCGGTTGCCGAGGGGTTCCAGGCTACGGCGACTCTTGGGGCAAAGTTGCGCCAGTCGGGGTCGTAGGGATACTTGCGCACCGTCTGCCGGATGTGCACAAAGTCGAACTGCGGGTTGAAGATCTTTCCTTGCAGCGCCAAGGCCCGGCGCGCCGCAAGGTATTCCGACCCGATGGTCGGCTTGCCGGTATTGTGGTCCACCATGATGGTGGATTCGCCCGTCTGTTCATACGGAGGCAACTGCACGCCCCAATTGAGGCCGACGGAAACAGTGAATGACGGCTTCAACTTCCAGGTGTCACTGATATACAACTGGTAGCTATTCACCACAGTGTGCTGCAAAAGCGGGGTCCCCGGCCTGTTCGGAGAAAAGTCAGGGCCACGGGTGAGGAGTTGCGAGCCGCGATCCACGATGCCGAGAACGGAGGCGTAGAAGTTCCTCCAGTTCTGAACTTCTCTGGAACTCAAGCAATTGGTGGTAATGCCCCCTCCGCAGGTCGGTGGACGATTGGTGGCAGGAATGGTTACGTTGCTCCCGGCAGACAGTCTGCCCACAGTATAGACGGCCGAGGTCAGACCCCCAACCACTTTATCGTCGCGCTGGTGGAAGAAGCGCTGGGTTCCCGCACGGCCGCCGAAGCTAAACAGGTGGCTGCCCTTTATCCAGCTCAGGTTTTCGATAAACGTGTAGTCCTTACCGTTCCAGAGGCGGCTGCGAGCGTTCTGGGTGTCCACGTTAATCGGCTGCATCCCGACGCGAATCCCCTCGCCGCCGATGCTCAGAGCTGCAGCGGTCCCCGTGTCTTGAGGGAAAGGCGCGACGGTGGCCCACTGCCACCAGTGACGCAGCCAGTCGAAGGTGAAATCGCTGGTCAGATGGGGAGTGATCTGCCCGGTCAGGCCCGCCACCAAGTATCTGGGTGCCAGGGGTCGCTGCGCAGTCGGCTTTGGTTGTCCCCTCACATTGCCCTGGAGCAGCCCCCCAATGTCGACCTGGACGTTAGAGGAAAGGTCCGTCTTGCTATACCGATAACTGGTCCTGAACTGCCATTTCTGACTGATCTTGTGGTCGAGCCGGATCACGCCGAACTCCTCATTAATGGGCGTCGGCGCGGGCGCCGTAAACCCGGTGGTATTCAAACCATCGCCGAGCGAAGGATCATTCCCTGTGGGCTCGAGTGCCCAAATCCTCTTAATCACCGGGTTGAGGCCGAGCGCGCGCGGGTCGCAGGCTTGGTCCTGGGCAGGCCCGCAGTTCGCAGCCAATGGCCCGTTACCAGGATTCAGGTTGTAGCTGACAACTGCCCCAGAGGC
>QHYU01000021.1 GCA_003224235.1 Acidobacteriota bacterium | reverse complement strand
ATGTTGGACTCCACCACGCCCGGGTTCTGCATCATCCCAGCCGACAAGTGCTCAAACAGCTGGTCGCGGTAGCGGTCCACCACGTCGTCGCTTTCCAGAACCAGGTTCGCCAGCACTGTGCTGCGAAAGATCAGTGCCCCCAAGCTCTTGCTCACCATCGCCCGAACCGCTTCAGCCATCGGCGCGAGTTCAGCAGGCGCCTCGACCGGCGGCATCTGCGACAGCGAAATCACCCGCTGGCCGATATTCACCGCCAAATCGCCCATACGTTCCAGGTCATTCGTGATCTTCAGTGTGGCCACAACTAGGCGGATGTCCTCCGCCGGCAGTTGGTTCAAGTGCAGCAGGTACACGGCGTGGTCGTCTATGACCATTTCCATGTCATTGATGTGCGGCTCCACCATGAGAATCTCATTGGCGAGCTGACTTGCCACCGGCTGATTTCGGCAGCACACGGCGTCGAGCGCGCGATTGACGGTGTCTTCCACCGTCCGTGCCATTAACATCAGGCAGTTCATCAGCGCTGTCTGATAGGCGGCCTGTGGCGTTTCCGCTGCATTCGCCATGGTCTTCCTCCCCTAGTTTCTAGACAACTGGATAAAGAAGCGATGGTTCGTATGTGGCTGTGGCGCGAGTTCGGGAAGCGTCGCCAAGATCCGCAGTGCGCTCGCCACACGCACCGTCCAGTTTTCTCCTTACAATGTGAAGTCTACTCGAGGGAAGTTACGCCAAGATGAAATAGGAATGAATTTTCTGTAATTCCGGATGCGCAAGGATTAACTAGGCTCAGTTAATCGCACACGAAAGGCTTTGCTGTGAAGAGCCGAACTGGAGGAAGACTAGGAAGAACACCAGGGCTTTGTGCGCCTCCCAAATACCCTCGACTTCTCTACAACGGTTGCGTAAGGAACTCGGGGCCGAGCAAGGAGCCGGTGTGTGATTTTGACGGATGGTATTTGGGAGAAATACCGGTGGTCTCTTGCTTGGCGGCCAGCCGGCACTCGCCGGAAATGGTCTGGGACCGCCCAGTTATGATCCGGCCTGCGACCAATCCACGCTAGGAGTGGTGAGAACTGCGGCCGGCTCCTCTTCTCGGCCGAAGATAGCCCGGGAGTACGGGGTGCGTTGATTCGTGGAAGCGGGTTCGGCTGCGCTTCGCACGCTGCGGAAGTGGATTCTATAGCTGAACTCTTTCTCAAACCATTTGGCTTTGCGTCGCGCCGCCCAGAGCTTCACTTCCGCCCTTGGATCGGCGTGCACCCGCAGTCGGACTGTCTTGCGGCCGATTCTCACCTCGACTTGATGCACCACGCGGGTACCTTCAGCGTCCAGTCCAACCGCGATGCGCAGCAGTGAGCTCAGTGCCCGCACAATGCGGCGGTCGCGCGGGCCGAGTGAGGCGTAGAGCTTGTGGTGGGGCTCGGGTCCGGATTTGCTGTGGTAGCGGACCAGGCAGGCGACGAGCGTCTGCTGGGCGCCGGATAGCCCCGGAATCTGCGCGTGCCGGATGAGGTATTCGCCGTGCTTGTGATGCGATTTGGTGCTGATCACCAGCCCGACGTCATGCAGCAGCGCAGCCAGCTCGAGCAGTAGGCGCAATTCGGCGGGCAAGCCGTGCACCGGTGCGAGCTGATCGAATAAAGATGCCGCCAGGTATCGCACATGCTCGGCATGTCTCTGCTCGCAATGTAACCTCTCCGTGAGGCGGCGCGCTTGCTCGAGCACCGCCTTGGCCTGATACTCCCTGAGCTCAGCAGTGCCAAAATGCTCCAGCGCGAGATCGCGCAAAATGCCTTCGCGCACTCCCACGCCGGGCACCAGCAGTGTCGGGAACTTGAACCAGTCGCCCAGGGTAGTAAAGACGATGGCGGCGATTCCCATCACCTCTGCCCGGTCCCTTCGCACTCCGAACGCCTTGATGCGGCCGGACACATCCAAGCGCAGGATTGCCCAGAGCCTCTCTCGCAAGAGTTCCAGGTTCAGGGCATCCTTTCCGCACACGCGTGGCGCGGGGGCGAGGCGCGCCAAAGCCTCGGCATTGCCGCCGCAAGCCACGGCCAGCGCGGAGGAGAGATGCGGCGGGTTCGGCCAAATCGTGCGCAGCATAGAGAGGACGTGGTGCTGCAACACTTCCATCCGGTCTTCGGTGATGGGACCGCTGATCCCAAAGGTTTCCATCAGGCGCACCGTCCCGACCGGCAGGGCCAGGCTGCGCTCAACGTCGTGGCCGCGCATGAGGCTGATTTCCAGACTTCCTCCGCCGAGATCCAGAATAAGCTGCGGCGACACTCCTTCCGGAAGCGAGCCCAGCACGGCGGAACGCACCAAGCGAGCTTCCTCGGCGGCGCTAATGACCTCGAGTCGAATACCGGTTTGGCGATAGATGCGCCGGATCAACGTGTCCCGGTTGACCGCCTCGCGAACAGCGCTGGTGGCCACGGCGCGGTATTCCCGGACGTCGTAGCGATCGAGCAGGCCGCGAAAATGACGAAAAGCCTGGGCGCTACGCGCCAGGGTTAGCCGATCAAACCGCCGCTGGGTGAACACATAATGGCCCAGCCGAACTGGGCAACGCTGTGCGGAAATTTCGCGGATTTCCGTGGCGGAAGAGGCGCAGGCCACCACGGCCCGAATGGCATTTGAGCCGGCGTCAATAGCAAGCAGTCCGATGGGCGCAGCCAAGTCTAATACCACCCGCGAGCCCCGGCCGCGGCAGGTTCGAGCCGGTGGCTGGAACTCCGGAGGTAGTCAGTGATCCGCACTCCGCCCCACTCGCAGCAAGTCTGAAGTTGCGCTGTACTCGACAGGATACCACTCGACGGTCGGCGATGGATCGATATTTTGTGAAACTTTTGGGGATTTTGGCACTCTCATCGTACGAGCTTGCTTTGCCCCTCGTCACCAAAGGTAGAATGCTCCTCTACTTCCTGGAAGCTTGTAATCGTTGCTTTAGACTATTGGGGCTACACAAGCCATGTAATAAGAGCAATCGAAAATGATCCAACTCGTAAGACGTTACACGCACTGGCTGCACACGCGCTGGCCGGCCGGCACGGTGGAGAAACTGCCGGCCAGTGATGCAAACGGCTTGACCAGTGTTCCCGGCGTGCGCATCGTGGGCGACCTCACTGGCATTCCGCTGCTGAAATTCTCATCTCACACCGGAGCGCGCGCTGTGCGGGCCATTCTGCAAGAACCTGATTTCCAGTCCGGCAAACTTTCCGATCCGCAGGTGCTCGACCTGGCCATCATCGGAGGCGGCGTCTCGGGTATTTCAGCAGCTATCGAAGCCAAACAGGCTGGCCTGAATTTTCGGGTCTTTGAAGCCACGCAGGCCTTTTCCACCGTGGTGAATTTCCCCAAGGCCAAGCCCATCTACACCTATCCAACGGAGATGAAGCTCGAGGGCGGGCTGCAAGTTTCCGCAGATATCAAAGAGGCATTGCTCGAGGAAATGGAGCGGCAACGCGTGGCCGCGGGGATTGAGCTGATGCCTGCGCGCATTGAGCGCATTGAGCGCAAGGGCGGACTGCTCCTGCTACACCACGGGGACAGCAAAACCGTCACGCGGGCGCGGCGCGTGATTGTGGCCATCGGGCGCAGTGGGAACCACCGCAAGCTGGGTTGCCCCGGCGAAGATCTCGATAAGGTTTACAACCGGCTGTACGACCCCAAAGACTTCTACGGGAAAAACGCGCTTGTGGTGGGCGGAGGCGACTCGGCCCTGGAAACCTCCATCGCCCTGGCGGCCTGCGGCACCCACGTGACCCTTTCCTACCGGAAGAAAGAATTTGCGCGGCCCAAGTCGGAGAACGTCGAAAAGCTGCAAATGCTGCTGAAGAGTCCTGCAGCGACCGTAGCAATCGAAAGACCGATCTCGGAGCGCGTGACGACCTCCGCCAGTTCGTACATGCGAGGCGACAAGCCGCCCGGCTCCGTGCGTCTGGCGCTCGGCACCAACGTCGTGCGCATCGAACCGGATGCCGTGGTACTGAAAGATTCCGAGAACAAGGAAACTCGCATTCCCAACGATGTGGTTTTCACCATGCTGGGCCGCGAAGCTCCTCTGGAGTTTTTCCGGCGCTCGGGCCTCTCCATTCAAGGAGAGTGGAAACCGCAGGTCTGGGCCAGTTTCCTCGCGTTTGTCGCGTTCTGCTCTTTTCTGTATATCTGGAAGGCGAACAGCCATCTAAATCAGCTCTTCCAGGCGCACAGGTGGTTCCCATTTAACTTCCCGGCCTGGCTGCAGAGTCTGGGCGGCAGCATCGCAGAACAGGCCGCCCGCCCTTCCACTCTGCTGGGCGCCTTGGCGATTGATCTCACCCAGCCGGGCTTCTACTACGCATTGGGCTACACCCTCTGCATTCTGCTTTTCGGTTGGAGGAGGATCAAACGCCGCAAGACCCACTATGTGCGCGCGCAAACTCTTACGCTGATGGCCGTGCAAACAATTCCCCTGTTCGTGCTCCCCTACTTGATTCTTCCGCTGATGGGCCACAACGGCTGGTTCGATTCCGGCGCGATGAAGTACATAGCCGACCGGCTCTTCCCTGTCGTGAACTACGACCACGGGCGCGAATACTGGCGCGCCTTCGGCTTGATTTTGGCGTGGCCGCTGTTCATTTGGAACGTCTTCACGTCGCAACCGATGTGGTGGTGGCTGGGCATTTCCCTCGTCCAGACCTTCGTAATCATCCCGCTGATCATCTATCGCTGGGGTAAAGGCGCCTACTGCGGCTGGATCTGCTCCTGTGGTGCGCTGGCGGAAACGATGGGCGATACGCACCGCCAGAAGATGCCGCACGGTCCACTCTGGAACCGGGTGAACATGGTCGGGCAGGTCGTGCTGGCCGCCGTCTTCGTGCTGCTCGGTCTGCGCATCATCACCTGGGCTTGGCCGCAATCGGCGCTGGGCGTCAGGACCGCAAGCTGGTATTACGGCCTGCTCAGCGGCTGGTCGCTCCTCGGCGTGGAGCTCAACTACTACCACGTCGTGGACATTTTCCTGGCAGGGATCATAGGCCTGGCTTGTTATTTCTGGTTCAGTGGGCGCGTGTGGTGCCGGTTCGCCTGCCCGCTCGCGGCGCTGATGCACGTCTACGCGCGATTCTCGAAATACCGCATCTTCCCAGACAAGAAGAAGTGCATCTCGTGCAACGTCTGCACGTCGGTGTGTCATCAGGGCATTGACGTGATGAACTTCGCCAACAAAGGTCTGCCGATGGAAGACCCGGAGTGCGTGCGCTGCTCGGCGTGCGTGCAAATGTGTCCGACGGGGGTTCTGACGTTTGGGCGCTATGACAGCCGGGGCAACATTGTTTACGACCGGCTCGCTGCTTCGCCCGTGCAGATGCGCGAACATTGAGAGGGTGGTTATAGTGAGGGACGGCGCTCGAAGTTGCGCAGCAACGGAGTAGGTTCTTCGATGAGCGCTCCCTATAGATTTCTAGTGATCGTTGTTGGGCTTGTTGATTGGCCTTGCGATGGGCGGCAGGACTACCTTGCTTGACAGCCCAGCAGGGGCAGTCCGAGAATCAGTCCCGATGGAGCAATCGCTCAGCGGGAAGCTTGAGGGAATCGTCCTGCCAGACTCGGAAGGCCAGGAGATTCGACTTGGCTCTCTGTGGGCTGACAGTCCCGCGGTCCTCGTCTTTCTCCGCCACTACGGCTGAGTGTTCTGCCGCGAGCACGTCGCGCAGTTGCGCGAACACGAGCAGGCATTCAGGGACAAGGGGGCGGGTCTCGCCGCCATTGGCCTCGGCGACCGGCTCTACGCCCGCCTCTTCCGCGAGGACACCGGCATCACCTTCCCCCTCCTAGTCGACGAGCGACGGGAGGCATATCGTGCCGCGGGCCTCCGAACCGCTTCCCTGCTCCATCTCCTCCGCCGCGACAACGCGACGGCCCGGAAGCGGGCGCGGGCCGCAGGCCACCGCCAACACCGCACCGGCAAGAATCCCTTGCAGCTCGGCGGAAGCTTCGTCTTCGGTCCCGGCAACGTTGACCGCTACGCCCACATCAACGAGACCTTCGGCGACAACGCCTCCCCCGCCTCACTTCTCGCGGCGCTGCCCTGATGCAGACGATCGCCGCCGAGCGACCGTCCTATAGCTGTGCGTGACGGGAAGCATCGCCTGTCACAACTCACCTGCCGGATGCAAGATTTGGGAACAAATTTGGGTAAGAATAACTGCAGGAAATCGAGAAGGCCTGTGTTATCAGAATCCTGCCACAGGAAGGTGGGGCAAAAGGGGGAATGTTGCGAAAACCCGGGGCGTCACGTTCACTGCCAAAGGAATTGGACAGCCACGCCCAAGCAGCCATCGGCAAGCTGTTCGACGCGTACCACCTCGCCGATTTCTGGCGGAAAGGGGGAAGTCACCATCAGCTTCATTCCCTTGTAATAGTGTTCGAGCGAGGTAATGAAGTAGAGTCCGCCGCTTGAGATGTTCACCGTGGTTTGCAATTCCTGTACATGCCCGTACCTGGATTTCGAGCGGCCACACTCCGGCTTTGAGGGTTTGATGCGAACACTGCTTCGCCGTTCGCCGGGAAGCGGCGTTAAAACGGCTGTTACAACCTCGGGAAGTCCCTCAAGTTCGGTCATCGGAGATGCACCTCGGCCTCTGTCCTGTTTATGTGCGCAACATCCAGTGAGGTATCGGCTTCTACCCAAGCAGGCTACCAGCGGGGTGAGGCGAAGTCTACTGCTCGGGGGGCCAGTTTAGGGACAGGGCGGCTAACTAGCGGGTTGGTTGTTTGCCCTGGATGTTGACCATGTTCGTCGCGTGGGTGGTCGGAGTACACTTCCACATCAACATCGATGCGTACGCCGAGATCTAGGGGATGTCACACATGCTGACGAAGGGCGCGATGGTGACGCGGCGAGCGATGGAGGCAACGGGCTTCCAGGTCCGCGGCGAGCAGCAGGGGCTGGTCATTGACGTAGAGGAACGGCCTGAAGTCGCTAGGGATGACTCCAGACAAAAAAAAGAACCGAAGCGCCCCGCTGAGGGGCCAAGGCGCTCCGGCTTTCCCTGCCCACCTCCGCAGTTAGTGGGCAAGAATCGTGTTACGCGGCGTGTTCGTCACCGCGCAGGAACTCGTACCGTTCGATTGCCACCACCACGCCGAACTTGCCTTCCTCTTCTGAATGGTTGCGCTGGATACGTCCCAAGCAACGCACGCGCACTGGGCCTGCCAGGGTGATTTCGTGAGGCAGGGTCAGGAGGATTTCGACTGGGGAACCTTGCTTAACTTCTTTTGGCAGAAAGAAATAGACTCCGCGGGAGCTCACATCTTTCGAAACAGTTGCGGCTTCGCCAATCGCTGAGCCGCTTGTCCACCGGACGGTCAATGGCAGCTTGATCTGGAACCGCTGGGTCATACGGCGCTCTTGAATACCAGACAAGGACAGACCTCCTCTATGACCCTCGCAGGATAGGCTGTACAACGTGGCGCCTCAATAGGAGAACCGACTCATTCTGGAGCAGAACTGCTTGGTACGGCCGTACTAGAAGCGAGCTTAGAAGCGGCTAAGCCAGGGCGGAGCTGAACCAAAATAGAACTCAACGACCAACCCGTCGTTTTGCTGCCCTTTTGCATCACGCTGAAAACAAGCTTCATGCTTCGGGGTGACGCAGGGGGTGCCCGAGGGTTGGGGGTTCGGGGAAGGGGCCACGGAGTTTAGCCGCAGGAGAGCGAGAAAATGCTGCGGAGACTCCCGCTGCACACCCAGACCGCCTGCTGCGCCCGGGCGGCACAACGTGAGGAGCGGCTAGCTTTGATCTATGAGCCGATGGTGGATGGCGTAGAGGGCCAGCTCGAGCCGGTCAGAAACCCCCAGCTTGTCGAAAATGTTATGGAGGTGGTTTTTGACGGTCTGTTCGCTGATGAAGAGCTTTTCCCCGATTTCCTTGTTCCGATAGCCCTGAGCGACCAGCTGGACGATTTCCTTCTCGCGGTCGCTGAGCAGGGGCTTTTCGCGGCGCGGGCCGCTGTCGGAGGACTTGGCAAAGGCCTTCATCACCTCCGCAGTCATGCGGTTGTCGAGCCAGATCTCGCCGGCATGCACGCGATAAATGCTCTTGACCAGCAGATCGGTGGCGGACTGCTTCAGAACCACCCCGCGTGCGCCCAAACGCATGGCGCGGATGACATCGCGGTCATCTTCGGCAGCGGTCAGAACGATGACGCGGGTGGGCAGCGAGTCAAAGTTGACTTCCTCCAGCACAGCCAAGCCATCCTTGTCCGGCATGCGCAGGTCGAGCAACAAAATGTCAGGCTTGAGCTTGGCGAGCATCTTGATGCATTCGGCGCCGTTCGAGGCTTCGCCAACGATGGTGACGTCCTCATCGCCCTCCAGCAGGCGACGGAGACCGTCGCGGAAGATGGCGTGGTCATCGGCAACTAGAATGCGGACGGGTTGTTTGTTTTTGGCCATTTCAACCGAGCGGCAGCTCTATGGTTAGCCGCGCCCCATGGCCCGGACTAGATTCCACTGTCAGGATTCCTCCGACGCCGCGAGTTCTCTCTTTGATCGAAATTGGCCCCAACCGCAAACGATCCAGTTCGTCTCCCGTGAATCGACCAGCAAAACTAAACCCCTCGCCATTGTCGTCCACCACCAGGACAACCTGGCTGTCATCTTGCCATAGTTTTACCACGACGTGGGACGCGCGCGCATGCTTTTTTATGTTGTTGAGTGCTTCACGATAAATCTGAAAAAGTTCGCGGCAAGTCCGATCCGGCACCTGTAACTCGGCCGAATCGATCAGCAGGTCAAGCGCAAATCCTGCTTCGTCGCGAAAGCGTTCGGCGAAACCGCGCATGAGGTCCACCAAGTCGGCGCTCTGCACGCGCAGCGGGCGGAGGTCGCTCACCATCCGGCGCAGCTCCTCGGATTCATTGCGTACCGTCTGCTGCAAGCTGATCAGGCCAGCAGCGGTTTGCTCCGGGGACGACAGCAGCTTGCGGCGGAGCACGTCGAGCTGGATTTCCACGCTCAGCAGCGTTTGCAGAATCCCGTCATGAAGATCCCGGGAGATGCGGCCGCGCTCGGCATCGATCGCCCGGGCGCGCAGGTGGCGCAGAAGGAAGAGGTTCTCCAGTGGCGGCCCCATGTGGCGGACAATGCGTTCGAGCCAGCGCAGGTCTCCCGGTGAAAATTTGCGCCGGGCGTTGCCGAGCATTACGCGTCCAGACGGCTGACCTGCGAAATCGAGGGTAACGGCCAGCAACGAGCGCAGGTTGATCTCTTTGCGCGAGGGCCCCGGCAGGCGCGGCACGTCGGCCAATCGCCGGCCGTCGTGACGGTTCCAGCCGAATCCCTCTCCCGGCCCTTCCATCTCATTCCAGCACACGCTGACATCGGGACGATCCAGCAAATAGCCATCGCCGCGGGTGAGAGGCAGGCTGTGCGGGCTGATGCGCCCGCTTTGCCCCGCCCGCACCTGCCAGACAAAGATGCGTTCGATATCCGCATCGCGGAACGTCAGCAACGCGTCTTCACAGGCAAATGCGCGCGCCAGTTCATCCAGAACTTGGCGCAAGGACTCCGCGAGTCCCTGGTCCACTTGCAACAAGCTTGTGAGCCGCGCCAGAAATCCATGTTCAGCGGCATGACGCCGGTTGCGTTCACCCAGAAATGCCAGCCCCACACCGGCGGCAAATGTTCCCGTCGACAGCGCCACCCAAGAGAACACCACCGGCCAATGCACCGGACCGCGGATCGCCGTGCGCACCAGCAAGGCCAACGTCACCCCGCCTGCCAGCACCACCGCCCGGCGCAGCCCCCAGCGAATTCCGGCGGCGAAGGCCACGAACAGGTAGATAAACCAAAATGCCACCACCGAAGGGGTAAGCGTCAGGAAGGCTGCCAGAGCTGCTAGGTCCACAAGCAACGGCAATTGGAGTTCGATCTTGCGGAGAAAATTCTGCACCAGCGCCAGCACCAGTGCGGCGCCGAGATAGACAGCCACAAACATCATGGCGCGGTGACTCTGCCCCGCTGGTTTCAGCTCGAGCAGGTCCACCAGTGCCAAAACCATGAAAATGGGCCGGGCAAAAGTAATCTGGCGCTCGAGGTGGCGGCGCTCGGCAGCGTTAGGTTCCATGTCAGCGTTGCCGTCTCATCGGTACCAGTCTAACAACCCCCACGCCGGCCGGAAACGGGACGTTCCTGGGTGGCAATGCCCGCGAGGACTGGGCTTCATTCCGAGCCTGCGCTTGTGCTCGAGGGAACGCACGGAGAAAATCGTCTACTCCCCCTAAGTTAAGCTGCCGAAAAACTCCGTGAGACTGTCACTTTGAGGGCCCGCCACGGCAGGCGACGAGGAATCTCAGAGTCGCTACTTTGCTCGCGCAGGGGGAGCACCCGCCATCGGGCTACCCAGCCGCGCCCTTCGCGCAATCCGCCTTGTCGATCAGGAGATCGGGCGATGATCGTATCACTTGGCCTCGGCGCAGGCTTGACCCGACTCATGCCTGGGTGTAGAGTCCGTTACCGTTACCGGAATTTTGAACCAAGGAGGCGGTTATGCT
>QHYU01000020.1 GCA_003224235.1 Acidobacteriota bacterium | reverse complement strand
AGGGAGATTACCTCGACGTGTACATAGTCAAGGCGAAGCCAGAAAAAGTCGCGGAGTTTAACGCGATCGCGAAGAAGATTGTCGAAGCGAATCGGCGCCACAACGGCGACCGCTGGCTGGCTTCGGAGACGATGTATGGCGAGGGCGACACGTTTGTGTTCACAAGCGTCCGTCAGAATTACGCGGATATCGATAAGGCCAGCGAGGCCTTCATGAGCGCGCTCCATAAGGCGTACGGCAAGGACGCGGCCGAAAAAATACTGCACGACTGGGGGAACTGCCTGGCAACATCGCGAAACGAATTGCGCCGCAGGCGTTTCGACCTGAGCCGGAAAGCCCCTACGGATGCGGCGGCCTACGCGCAATTGATCGGCGGATCGAGAGTGTTGCGCACCATTGCGGTACGTGTGCGTCCCGGACACGTTGCCGATTTCGAGGCATTTCTGAAAGAGGCCAAAGCCGCGGGTGAAAAGGTTGAGAATACGCAGCCCCTGCTCGTTTCCCAGGCGGTTGAGGGGAGCAAGGGCAATACTTTCTATATTTCGACCTTGCGGAGTTCGCTGGCCGGCT
>QHYU01000019.1 GCA_003224235.1 Acidobacteriota bacterium | reverse complement strand
ATCACGGTACGGACGGCCTACGCCAGCTTGACCGCGCTGTTTCTTGGCCTGCTACTGGGTCCATGGGTGATCCGCACCTTGCGCGAATTGCAGATCGGCCAATTCATCCGCGAAGAAGGTCCGGAGCGGCACCAGATCAAGGCCGGGACGCCGACGATGGGCGGGGTGCTGATCGTGATTGCCACCGCGGTACCTACGCTCCTTTGGGCCGACCTTACCAGCGCCTATGTCCTGCTGGCGCTGGTGGCCATGTTGGGATTTGCCGCCATCGGCTTCGCGGACGATTACAGCAAGCTGAGGCGCAAGCACAACTTGGGGCTTACCGCGCGTAGCAAGCTATTTCTGCAAATCCTGGTTAGCTTCGGGACAGGAGTGACTCTGCTGTTGATGACCGTCTATGGCGTGTATTCGACCCAGTTGATCGTGCCATTTCTCAAGAAACTCCATCTCGACTTGGTGATCCACTCACTGCTTCACCACCAGTACCTGTGGCCACTGGCTTTTCTGCCCTTCCTGCTCTTTATAACTGCAGTGATCGTGGGCAGCTCCAACGCGGTGAATCTGACCGACGGTTTGGATGGCCTGGCGATCGGCTGCGTGGTGGTGGCAGCGGGCGCGCTGACGATGGTCACTTACGTCAGCAGCCACTCTCGCTTCGCCACCTACCTCGATATTCAGTACATCCCGCGCGTCGGCGAACTCACTATCCTTTGCGGCGCGCTGGTTGGCGCGTCGATGGGGTTTCTCTGGTACAACGCCCATCCCGCTGAAGTTTTTATGGGCGACGTCGGGTCGCTCGCTTTGGGCGGCACGATCGGCGTCATTGCCGTCATTATCAAGCAGGAAATTCTGCTCTTCTTTGTGGGCGGCGTCTTTGCGATCGAGGCGCTCTCGGTGATCTTGCAGGTGGCATCGTTCCGGCTGACCGGCAAGCGCATCTTTCGCATGGCGCCCATACACCATCACTTTGAGCTGATCGGCTGGAGCGAATCGAAAATCATCGTGCGATTCTGGATCGCGGCGCTGGTCTTTGCGCTGTTTGCTTTGACCACGCTCAAGCTGAGATAGGAGACATGCGACCGGGCATCGAACTCGAGGGCAAGCGGGTGCTGGTGGTGGGTCTGGCGCGCACCGGCATAGCCACGGCGCTCTTCTGCGCCGCGCGCGGCGCGCGCGTCACCGCTACCGAGGAGCGGTCCGAGGCGCAGGTCGCCGAGGCTGCCAGGAAACTCCGGGCGGCAGGGTGCGTCTTGGAACTGGGCGGCCACGTCGATGCCACCTTTCTCGCCCAGGACCTGATTGTGCCCAGTCCCGGGGTGTCCCAGACGATGCCGCAACTTGCCGCCGCTCGCGCGCAGGGTATCCGCATCTGGAGCGAGATCGAACTGGCTTGGCGATTTCTCCAGGGTCGCCTGGTGGCCATCACCGGGTCGAATGGCAAGACCACCACAACGTCGCTGATCGGGCACATCCTGGAGACAGCGGGAATTCCACTGCTGGTGGCCGGCAACATCGGCACGCCATTGATCTCGCGGGTGGAGACCACCAGCGACGCAACCGTGACGGTCGCCGAGGTCAGCAGTTTTCAACTGGAAACCATCGAATCCTTCCGTCCGAACATTGGCCTGCTCTTAAATTTGACGCCGGACCACCTGGATCGCCATCCCTCTTTTGAGGCTTATAGCCTGGCCAAGGCGCGGCTGTTCGAGAATCAAACCGAGAAGGATGCTGCGATTGTGAACGCGGATGACCCCGCCGCGGTGCGGCATGCCCCGTCCCGGCCGCAAGTCTTCTGGTTCAGCCCGTCCAAGCGCGTCGCCAACGGAGCCTTTCTGCGCGGCAACCAGATCGTGTTCCGCCGCGACGGCGCAGAGACTGTCCTGCTGCGTCGCGAGGAGATCGGGTTGCGCGGCGCGCATAACCTCGAAAACGTCTTGGCGGCCGCGGCGGCTGCGTCGCTCGCGGGCGCTGCACCCGGCGCGATCGCCGCAGGCGTGCGCAGTTTTGCCGGCGTAGAGCACCGGTTGGAATTTGTGGCGGCGATTGGAGACGTCAGCTTCTACAACGATTCCAAGGCAACCAACGTTGATGCCACGCTGAAAGCCCTGGATGCGTTTCCGGGGAACCTGCTGGTCATCTTGGGCGGTAAAGACAAGGGCAGTGACTTCACGCTGCTGCGCCAGCCCCTGCGGGAACGCGCCCGCTGGGCTTTGTTGATTGGGACCGCCGCAGAAAAAATCGCCGAACAGATCGCCGGCGCGGCACCGGTCGAAATGGCAGGCACGCTGGACCGGGCGGTGCGCCTGGCGTGTGAGCGCGCCCGGCCTGGCGACGTGGTGCTGCTGGCACCGGCGTGCGCCAGCTTCGACCAGTTTGAGAACTATGAGCACCGCGGCCGCTTCTTCAAGCAACTGGTGCGGGATCTGGAGCATTCCCGAAGCTTCGGGAAAGCGGGCAAGCCACCCAGGTGAATTGAACGTGCCACGCAGCCTCCAGACAGACCGCTGGTTGTTCCTGGCCACCCTGGCGCTGTGCATGATCGGAGCAGTGATGGTCTTCAGTGCCTCAGCGGTCATCGCGCGCGAACAGCACGGCAACGCCTACACCTTCATCCTGAAGCAGTTGGTGTGGCTGGCGCTGGGGCTGGTTGGGATGTTTTGGATGATGAATATGGACTACCGCAAGTTGCGCCAGCCGACGGTGATTCTCAGCAGCCTGTTCGTAGTGTTGTTGTTGTTGGTCAGTGTGTTTTTTTTGGATCGGTCGCACGCCACGCACCGCTGGATCCGCGTGGGCTCGGTGGGCGTGCAGCCCTCAGAGTTCGTCAAACTAGTTGTGATTCTCTATCTGGCGTGGTTTCTAGACATGCGCCGGCGGCCGCTCGGCACGCGGCCGGCAAAGGGCATTAACGACCTGGGAAGCAGCCTGGGCCCCGCGCTTGGCCCGGTGCTGCTGCTGGTGGGGCTGATCGTCCTCCAGCCCGACCTGGGTACGGCCGTCGAAATTTTCTTGATCACTCTGGCCATCCTCTTCGTGGCCGGCCTGGCCAATCGCTACATCCTGTACGCCGCCTTAACTGCACTACCGGTGATCTATCTGCTCATCGTCCGCGTTTCCTATCGCTACGAGCGCATTCTCGGGTTCCTGAACCCGGAGGCCGATCCGCAAGGGCGCGGTTTCCAGTTGCTGCAATCGTTGATCGCCGTGGGCTCAGGAGGTCTTGGGGGCGTCGGTTTGATGGAAAGCCGGCAAAAACTGTTCTACCTGCCTGAGGCGCACACCGACTTCATCTATGCCGTGCTGTGCGAAGAGCTGGGCTTCGTTGGGAGCATTGTGGTGGTGGGGCTGTTTGCCATTTACGGCTGGCGGGGGATCCGCGCGGCCATGACCGCCCCGGATGAATTTGGACGCCTCACGGCGCTGGGCATCACGGTAATGGTGGTCAGCCAGGCTTTAATCAACCTGGGCGTGGTGTTGGGCATGATGCCGACCAAAGGTATCCCGCTGCCGTTTGTCAGCTATGGCGGATCGAGCCTGCTAGTGATGCTCGTGGCCACGGGCGTGCTCCTGAATATCAGCCAGCAAGCGGACTAGCGCCTGTCCCGAGGGAGCAAAGCGAGCCGAGGGATGAAACTGCTGATTGCGGGCGGCGGCACTGGCGGCCACGTCTTTCCAGCACTAGCTGTCGCGCGAGAGTGGCTGAAGCGGGGCCCGGAGAGGGAAGTGGTCTTCGTAGGAACCGAACGCGGGATGGAAGCACGGCTGGTACCTGAGGCGGGCCTGCCGCTGGAGACAGTGCGCGCCGCCGGGCTGAAGGGCATCGGCGGGATGCGCCTGCTGCGCAACGCGGCGATGCTTTTCCCCGCGCTGTTGGATTCAGCCGCTATTCTTCGGAGGCATCGCTTTGCAGCCGGCTTTGGCACCGGTGGCTACGCCGCGGGACCAATGATGCTAGCGGCGATTTTCGCTTCTCTCCCAACAGTAATTTTTGAGCCCAATGCGGAACCGGGATTCACCAACCGCGTGTTGGCCGACATGGTCACCCGGGTGGTCACGGCCTACGAAGCGCCCGCTGAGCGCTGGGGCCGGAAGGCGGAGGTGACCGGCTGCCCGGTGCGACCGGAATTTTTCAACAGCGCGGCTCGCCGGCAGCATTCAGCTCCGTTTCATATTCTCATTACCGGTGGCAGCCAAGGGGCGCTGGCAATTAACCGGACGGTGGTGGACGCGCTGGACTTGCTTGTGGTGCGCAAAGAGCAACTCTCCATCGTCCATCAGACCGGCGAACGCGACTATAATGCTGTGCGTGTGGCCTATGCGCGCCGTGAAATCAAGGCGGAGGTGTTGCCCTTCCTCAGTAACATGCCAGAGCGTTTTGCCCAGGCCGACCTGATCGTCTGCCGCTCAGGAGCGATCACGGTAGCGGAGGTCGCTGCCGCAGGACGCTCCGCCATCTTCATTCCCTTCGGACGGGCCACCGATAGTCACCAGTTGCGAAACGCGCAGCTGCTCGAGCGCGCCGGCGCAGCGCGGGTGATCGAGGAGAGCGAATTGAGCCCCGAGCGGCTGGCGGGAGAGATTTTCTTGCTCCTCGATGACCCCGGCCGCATGACGGAGCTTGCCGAACGCGCCCGGCGGTTCGCGCGACCTCGCGCCGCGGCAGAAATCGTGGATTTGATCGAACGGGTAGCGCGGCGATGATAGTCCCATTCCATAATTTCCAGCGCGTTCATCTGGTCGGCATCGGTGGGATGGGTATGAGCGGCATTGCCGAGGTGCTGCTCACGCTGGGCTACAGCGTCTCCGGCTCCGACCTGAAGTCTTCGGTCATCACCGAGCGGCTGCGCAACCTGGGCGCCACGATCTACGAAGGCCATCGCGCCGAACAGGTCCGCGGCGCGCACGTCGTGGTGATTTCCTCGGCGGTGCGTCCCGACAATCCTGAGATCAGCGAGGCTGAGCGGCAGAAAATCCCGGTGATCCCGCGCGCGGAGATGCTGGCTGAGCTGATGCGGCTGAAATACGGCATTGCGGTTGCCGGCGCGCACGGCAAGACCACTACCACTTCGATGGTGGCTTCGGTGCTGGGCGCTGCGGGTCTGGATCCCACGTTCGTTATCGGCGGGCGCGTCAACCAGGCCGGCACAAACGCGCGGCTGGGGCGCGGCGAGTACATGGTGGTCGAAGCCGACGAAAGCGACCGGACGTTTCTCCTGCTGGCGCCGGTGGTCGCGGTGGTCACCACAATCGACCGCGAGCACTTGGATCACTATCATTCGCTCGAAGAGATCCAGGAGGTCTTCACCCAGTTCGCCAACCGCGTGCCGTTCTATGGGGCCGTCATCCTGTGTTTGGATGAGCCCAATGTCCAGGCCATCCTCTCGAAGATAAAGCGCCCCGTGATCTCCTACGGCACTTCGAGCCAGGCCGACCTGGTCATCAGCGAGGTCAAGCTGTTGGGCTTGGAGAGCGAGTTCCGTCTCATCTATCGCGGCGAAGACCTCGGAAAGTTTCACTTGCCAGCGCCGCCGGGCATCCACAACGTTCGCAACGCCGCAGCGGCCGCGGCCGTCGGGCTCTACCTGAATATACCGGCAGATTTAATCCGCGAGGGCTTGGAAAAGTTTGCCGGAGTGGGACGCCGATTTGAGGTGAAGGCCGCCGTGAACGGCATCACTTTGATCGACGACTATGGCCATCACCCCGCGGAAATCCGTGCCACGCTGGACGCCGCCCGGGGTTGCGGCTACGAGCACCTGCTGGTCCTCTTCCAGCCGCATCGCTACTCGCGCACCCAGCATCTCTGGGACGACTTTTGCCGTGCGTTCAATCACGCCGATTTTCTGGTGCTGACCGATGTTTATGCAGCGAGCGAGTCGCCCATCCCGGGTGTTAACGGCGAAGCGCTGGCCGACGCCATCCGCGCCGCCGGGCACAGGAATGTGATTTTCCGCAGCTCCATGCAGGAAGGCATCGAGAGCTTGCTGAACGCGGCGCGCCCCGGCGACGCCATCCTCACCATTGGCGCAGGCAATGTGGGACGGGCGCTGGGTCAACTTGCCATCCTGATTGGAGCCAGGGTCTCCATGGATCATGCGCATTGACGATCCACAGATTCTGGCCGCGCTGCCCGACCTGGGGATTGAGCTCCGCGCTGGAGCGTCGATGACCGAGCAGACCTCCCTGGGCATTGGCGGGACAACGGACCTGCTCCGCATCCGTCGGCAGGAGCACCTGCCAGAGTTGATACGCCTGCTCAATGGCGGAGGAATCCCGCATCGGTTCCTGGGTGGCGGTACCAACTTGCTTATCCTGGATGGCGAGTTGCCCTGGGTGATGCTGCAACTGGTCCGGGCGCAACCTGACGTCCGGCTGGAGGGCAACTTCGCCTATGTCGATTGCGCAGCAGACTTGGGCCGCACGGTTACGTTCTGCGCGAAGAACGACCTGGGGGGGATGGAGGGTCTGATCGGCGTGCCAGGCACCGTGGGCGGGGCTCTGCGGATGAACGCGGGAGCCTACGGCACGCAGATCGGTTCCTATGTGCGCGAAGTTCAAGTTTACCGGGCGGGGGATGGTGGAATCCAAACGCTCCGGGGCAGCGAGATTAACTTTGAATACCGCCACACTTCTTTCGCGCCCGATGATATTATGCTGTCGGTGAAATTGGAGCTTCCCTCCAAGCCGTTCCGCGAGATTCTCCAAGGCATCCGCATCTGCAACGAGAAACGCCGCGCCAGCCAGCCGCTCAACCAGAAAAGCGCCGGCTGCATTTTCAAGAATCCTCCCGGCGCTTCGGCCGGCCGGATGATCGACGAGCTGGGCCTGAAAAGCCACCGGGTGGGTGACGCCCGGGTTAGCGAGCGCCACGCCAATTTCTTCGTCAATGACGGCCAGGCTCGCGCCGCGGATATGCTGGGGCTGATTGCCGACGTGCGCCAGCGGGTGCATCGCGCCTTCGGCTTCGAACTCGAAGAGGAAGTCATCGTCTGGAAAGGGTAATGGCCACCGAGCCGGGAGCCTACCAACCCGATGCCCTCGCCGAAGAACAGCCCAAGTATCTGCGTCGCCAGAAACCCCTGGACATCCGCCAGCGGCGATTCGGTCGGCGAAGCTGGCAGCTCTGCAAGCGCGTGCTCGCTGGCGGGGCGGCTGCGGTGGCCGGTGGCTGGCTGTTCTACGAGGCGTTTCATTTCTTCCTGCACTCGCCGCGGGTCATGCTGGCGCGTCCCGAGCAGATCGAGCTGACCGGCAACCACTACGTCAACCGCCGCGCGGTGCTGGAGAAGTTCTATCCCGACCGCGGGCGCACTGTCCTGCGGGTTCCTCTGGCCGAACGGCGCGCGGCGCTCGAGGAAATTCCTTGGGTCGAGCAGACCAGCGTCCAGCGCGTCTTGCCGAACCGCATCCGGGTTGAGCTGGTGGAACGAACGCCGGTTGCCTTCCTGCGCCAAGGCGCCGAACTGGGGCTGGTGGACGCCCACGGCGTGATTCTGGAACGACCGGCGGAGGGCCAATTTCACTTTCCGGTGGTGGCCGGGATCACGAAGCAGACGCCGCGCGAGGAACGTGAGCGTCGCATGAAGCTCTACGTTCAATTCTTGAGGGAGATTGAGCTGGTTCGCCCGGGAGCGGCCGAGCGCGTAAGCGAGGTGGACCTTTCCGACGGCAAGGACCTCCGCGCCACGCTGGCAGGCATTTCGGAGACGGGAGTTGCGGGTGCCGCTGACGCGGGCGCTGTGCTGGTGCATTTTGGAGACGGCGATTTCGTCAACAGGTTTCGGCTTTATGTCGAGAATATCGGCCAGTGGCGGGCGAGTGTTGGCGGGGTGGACTCAGTGGATTTGCGGTTCGCGCGGCAGGTGGTGGTGAAGCCAGAACCCAAGACCACAGCAGCGAGGGCGACCAGGCGTCCGGAAGCCGCTGGCAAACCTCGCTAGGCCCGTGGCACCAGGACGCGAGCCTGCCCTGCGTGCCTAAATTGAGGGACGAGTGGAAAATCTCGGCAGAACCGCAAGGAGCGGCGGATTGGGAAAGAAAGAGCGATATCTGGTGGCCCTGGACATCGGCAGCACCAAGACCTGCGCCCTGATGGGCGAGCTGGAAGATGACACGGTTAAGTTTGTCTCGTTGGGCGCGGCGGAATCCAAGGGCTTACGCAAGGGCCTGATCGTCAATCTGGACGCGGCCGTCAGCTCGATCCGGCGCGCGCTCGAGGAGGCTGAGAGCATAGCCAGCGTGCCGGTGGAGTCGGCGCTGGTCGGCGTTGCCGGCAGCCACATCCGCGGGGTGAACAACAGGGGCGGCATTACGTTGGGCCATCGCCCGCGAGACATCGCCCGCGAGGACGTGCGGCGCGCTGTGGAGGCGGCTCGGGATATCACCCTGGCGGAAGATCGCGAGGTGCTGCATGTGCTGCCGCAGGAGTTTGTGGTCGATGCCCAGGACAGTATCCGCGACCCGATGGGAATGGTTGGGCAGCGCCTCGAGGTTAACGTGCATATCGTCACGGGCTCGGTCACGGCTACGCAGAACCTGATTACGGCGGTGAACCGGGCCGGCGTCGTGGTGGCCGATACGGTGCTTGAGCCCCTGGCCTCTGCGGAAGCCTGCTTGACCCAGGACGAGCGCGAACTGGGCTGCTGCCTGATCGATATTGGCGGCGGCACCACCGAGCTGGTGGTGTACGGTGGCGGCGTGGTACGCCACACTGCCGCGATTCCCGTCGGCGGAGATCATTTCACGAACGACCTGGCCGTAGGCCTGCGCACGCCCATTCCGGAAGCGGAGAAGATCAAGCGCGAGCACGCTTGCGCTCTGAGCGAGCTGCTGGGCGAGGACTACGCCTTCGAAATCGCCAGCGTGGGCGATCGCCCGCCGCGCGCCGTGTACGCGCGGATGCTGTGCGAGATCGTGGAGCCGCGCGCGCAGGAGCTGCTGATGCTGGTGCGCGATGAGCTGCAGCGCGCGGGTCTCGAGACGCTGATCCCGGCTGGTCTTGCGCTCGCCGGCGGAAGCTCGCGGCTCCGTTGCCTGGTTGAGCTGGCCGAGCGGCTCTTCGCCCTGCCGGTGCGACTGGCGGCCCCGCGCGGCCCGGTGGGCATGCCGGAAGAGATTTCCCAGCCCGAATATGCAACAGCAGTGGGGCTATTAATGTATGGCGCGCGTGCTCACCGCCAGGCGGCACAGCGGCCCGCAACTTTGATGGCCAAGTTCAAAAGCATGTTCGCCGGCGCTTAGGGGCAGCGGGGTGGTCGCTTGGGGAAGCACGCAAGAACGGGGGGAGAAACCATGACCACGAAGGAAGCGGGGATTCGCATCTCGTTCAGTGAAGAGCAGCACGAGGGCGCAAGAATCAAGGTAATCGGCGTTGGGGGCGGCGGCTCAAACGCCGTCAACCGCATGATCCGCGCCAAGGTCGAGGGCATCGAATTCGTTGCGGCCAATACCGACCTCCAGGCGCTCAGGCTGTCGCAGTCGCCGGTGAAAATGCAGTTGGGAGCCAAGCTGACCAAGGGCCTTGGCGCGGGCGCGAATCCGGAGATTGGGCGCAAGGCGGCGCTCGAGGACACGGAAAAAATCATCGAAGTACTTGAGGGCGCCGACATGGTTTTCTTGACTGCGGGGCTGGGCGGCGGCACCGGCAGCGGCGCCGCGCCGGTGGTGGCTTCCCTGGCCTCCGAACTGGGCGCGCTCACCGTCGCCGTGGTCACCAAGCCGTTTGCCTTTGAGGGCAAACGGCGGATGGTGCAGTCCGAGCACGCGCTCAACGAGCTGGTGGGCTGCGTGGACACCGTCATCGTCATCCCCAACGAGCGGCTGATGGATACAGTCGAGCGCGGCACCAGCTTCTTCGAGGCCTTCCGCATCGCCGACGACATCTTGCGCCAGGCCGTGCAGGGGATCAGCGACATCATCACCATCCCCGGCATCATCAACCGCGACTTCGCCGACGTGAAAACGATTATGCAGGGACAGGGCTACGCCGTGATGGGTACCGCCGTGGCTTCGGGCCCCAATCGCGCGGTGGACGCCGCCAACCGCGCGATCAGTAGCCCGCTGCTCGAAGACAACTCCATTCAGGGGGCGCAGGGCATTCTCATCAACGTCAGCGGCTCTTCGAGCCTTACCCTGCACGAGGTCCACGAGGCGTCCTCGATTATCCAGAAGGCCGCCCACGAGAATGCCAACATTATTTTCGGCGCAGTTCAGGACGACGCCATGAAGGAACAGGTAAAGATCACCGTGATAGCCGCCGGCTTCCGTGAAACTGGGCGCCGGCAAGTGCAGCATAGGCCGTCCTATCTGCCGAAAACTTGGAAGGCAGCGCGCGAAGAGCGTACCGTCGTCGAGCAGGTGGCCCATAATGTGGGTGAGGCCCTCCACGAGGTGCCGTTGGACGACCTCGACGTGCCCACGTTTTTGCGCCGACAAGCCCAAAAGGCCTGACCCAAACTGGCGTTTGCTTCCACCACCGCGCAATAACACACGTGCAAGGTGACGTGGAAGGATTCGGTTGTAGCTGGTCTTGTTGTCGTATCCGCGGACTGCGGGCTATCAATAATTTTCAGTCCCTTCAGTATGGTTGGCCGTCGACTGCATCCAAGTTTTTACTCGGCGCCTAATTAGTTTGAAAGCGCGACTCGGAACCTTTTTTTGATGCGTCTTCACAGCCCTTCACCTTGCGCATTCCCTGCAGCAGATAGCTTTCCACAGAGGTATACATTACAAATAATTTAAATCCGGCACGGCAAACGCAGTCGTAATAACATCTTTGGTTTCCTGCCCGGTTTCGGACGCTGTCGCGTGCAGTTGCGGGTTGCTAGAGGAGGTTTTATGCTGCCGCCAGTTTCCAGCGCACGGAAGATTCCCAGCGGGATGAGGGCGAGATTCAAGCGACGTGGGCGGTCGAATCCGCCGCCGAACCTGACAATGGCAATGGGAAGCAAGAGGAACGGGTTGCAGAAAGGATCGAAGGGGCTGCAGCGGCCCTCGCGTCCGCTGGCTCACGTTTTCTCCATTTCGCCCTCCTTTTTCCGACCCCGCCTTGCGAGAAAGACAGACGAAAGAAAGAGCAGAAGACCCAAGATCAAGACAGGATAGAAAAGCTGCTCGCCTAGGCGGGTTTCGAAAACAAAAGAAACAAAAACGAGCGAAATTCCAAATGCGAAAAA
>QHYU01000018.1 GCA_003224235.1 Acidobacteriota bacterium | reverse complement strand
TGCTCAACGGCCTGTTTCCCGTCCTGGCCACCGAATACGCTGGCTTGAGCAACGCCCAGGCCGGCGTGGTCTATGCCGTTTCCACGCTCGTCACCATTTTCTCCGGCCCCATCTTCGGCTGGCTCTCCGACAATGTCAGCCGCAAACTGGTGCTGATGGTGAGGGGGGTCGCCAACACGTTCTCCTCCATCCTCTATGTGGTCGCTCCCACTTTCGCCGGGATCGGGGTAGCGAAGACGCTCGATGATATGGGCAAGGCCGCCTTCCGCCCGGCGTGGGGCGCACTGATGGCTCAAATCTCCAGTTTCGACAAGCGCAGCCGTGCGCGCACCATGGGCTGGATGAGCATGGGAGAAGATGCAGGGGGAGTCTTTGCTCCCATGCTAGCGGGTTTCTTGTGGAGCACGTGGGGCATCACAGCCCTGATGGGCTCGCGGGTTCTGCTTGCCATCGTCACTGAGGTGTACGCCACGCTTGCCGCGCGCTCACCCCAGCCGGTCAAGCTGAGAGCCCACAGCCTTGTTAAACCCAGGTCTGTGATTCCTGCCGAACCCCGCCCCATCTTCTCGTTCCGCCTCCTTGCAGAAAAAGCCGGCTGGCCAGCCTCGACGTCACCGGAGGAAACAAAAACCCTTAATTAAGGTCTAGGGGAGTGCACTCGACAAGTGGAGGTCATTGAGCGGTGTTACGGCAGGGGGTGTGCCGACTGCTATAGAACCTGTAATCTAGCTGCGCGCTTGGGTGCGAGAGATGACGCTCTCTGCGCCCGCATGTGAGGCGGAGCGCCTGGGGTACTTCGTCGCCACGTAATCGTCCACCAGAGCCTGGAAGGCAGACGAAAGCTCCTGGTAGTTTCCTTTCAAGGTGGTGAACTTCTGCCCGTCGATATAAACGGGACAGCTCGGCTCCTCGCCGGTGCCCGGCAGGCTAATGCCGATATTGGCCGCCTTCGATTCGCCGGGCCCATTCACGATACAACCCATCACCGCCAGCGTCATGTTCTCGACGCCTTCGTATTGTTTCTTCCACTCGGGCATCTTGTCCCGGACGTAGCCCTGAATCCTTTCGGCCAGCTCCTGAAAGGTAGTACTCGTCGTCCGGCCACAGCCAGGGCACGCCGTGACGCTGGGAGCAAACTGACGCAGCCCCAGCGCCTGCAGAAGCTCCAGTGCCGCATAGACTTCTTCGCGACGGTCACCGCCCGGCCGCGGGGTAAGCGAAACGCGGATGGTATCGCCGATCCCTTCATTGAGCAGAATCCCCACGGACGCTGCCGTCCAGACGATCCCCTTCACGCCCATCCCAGCTTCGGTGAGCCCCAGGTGCAGTGGCTGATCGGTCTTCTGCGCCAGTTCGCGATACAGCGCGATGAGGTCGCGCGGTCGCGAAACCTTGCAGGAAATAATGATTTGATCTTTGCGCAGGCCGCATTGCAGAGCCAGCTCGGTGGATTCCAGCGCGGAGAGAATCATGCACTCGTTGATGATCTCTTCCGAGGAGTGTCCTAGCTCCAGGTCGGTGTTCTCCTGCATCTTGCGCATGACGAGTTCCTGGTTCAAAGAGCCGCCGTTGACTCCGATGCGCACCGGTTTGCCATAGTCTCGCGCCACCTTGCAGATGGTGGCGAACTGTTCGTCGCGGCGCTTCCCCTTGCCCACGTTGCCTGGATTGATGCGGTACTTGTCGAGCGCCTCGGCGCACGCTGGATAGTTGGTGAGCAGCACGTGGCCGTTGTAGTGGAAGTCGCCAATCAGCGGAACGTCACAGCCGGCATCGCGCAAGCGTTTCTTGATCTCGGGCACAGCCGCGGCTGCCTCGGGTACGTTGACCGTAACACGGACCAGCTCGGAACCCGCCTGGGCGAGTTCGATGCATTGCCGGGCCGTCGAGGAGACGTCGACAGTATCCGTGTTCGTCATCGACTGCACGACCACGGGAGCCCCGCCTCCCACCTGGACGTGCCCGGCCTTCACTCCTACCGTTTCATGACGTTGCACGACAGGCATTCGAGCATTATCCTCCGGTCGCTAGTGTCGCCGCACTCCCCGGCCAGAACGCAAACCCACTTCAGCAATCGATGTCGTATTATAGCAGCCTCTCTCCGGCACACCCAAACTCCAACCTATCCCTACCTCGGTGCTCCAATGCCCACCTTGCTTCGGCACATCATGGACCGCTGCGCTACGTGTTCCCCTTCACCGGAGTGCGCCCCGCGAACTGCCCGGTCAAGAAGCATCGTGCATCTGTATCACTCGACTCCCCTTGTTGCTTATCCCCTCGTATTCGCAGGTCTCGCCCTGCGCGGTACCAGTACTTCCGTCACGGAAAATTGAGAGCACTCGGCTATCTGGCGCGGGGCGACGCGGACCCAATATAGGTGTGTTGAGGGAGATCGGGATTCCTCGCAAGCTCAGGCCCTTACCGGGCCTGGGAACAAGTCGTCTTCGCGCGCATTGCTTAGTTGCTCTTGCCTAGTCTTGCGGAGCGTATCGATAAAGGCACGAAGATGAGCAGACTGGTTAAGGAGCATCCCCGGCCGATTCCGAAGGCTTTGATCACCCTGGGCGCTCCTGCCCCGGGCGAGACCAACGGACGAAGCGGTCAAATATCCAGCCCATCGGCCTAGAGAGACCATGAATTCATTCAGTTCGGACATGCTAGTCCTGGCAGCCTTTGCGATAGGGATCCTGACAATCCCGTTTCTGTATAGGGCCCTGAAGAACAAAAGAGCAGCGCCCTCCTGGGTCGCCTCCAGACCTGTTTCAAACCAAGGCTCTGCCTCTGATTCCTGTGTTTGTGGTCACCCGAGAAGAACTCATAATTCGAGTGGCCACTGTTCTGAAAGTCGGTGGGTCAGAGAACTGGGAAGAATGGCGGTCTGCCGCTGCATCCAGTTTCAATCCGCCAAACTAGCCCCACAAGCCCTGCGTGAGGCGCCGCGCAACGAGAACACCGGTTCAGCCAGCAGTTTTTCTCGCGTTGAGGACGCCGCACAGGTTAAGGAGGTCGCTCAAGCTTCCCTCGCTCCCGGCGAGGCTGCGCAAGGGCACGCAACATCCGTTCCGCAAACGATGGCGGTCGAGAAGGTTCCCCAATTCCCTTTTGCTCGCGGCGACGCCGAGCAGATGAGCTTGTCTCCCATTCAGGAGACCCAACGATTTGAGGAGATCCCGCAATCTTCACTTGCGAGCGGCGACACCGAGCAGACGAGCTTGCCTCCCGTTCAGGAGACCCAACGACTTGAGGAGATCCCGCAATCTTCACTTGCGAGCGGCGACGCCGAGCAGACGAGCTTGCCTCCCCTTCAGCACACCTCACAAGCTGGTGAAGTTCCTCCGCCTCCAGTTACACCCGGCGATGTTGATCTTGACAAAGAGTTGGTCCCACCCAGATTTCTAGACTTTTACGGTTTGCGGGAGCAGCCCTTCGGCGTCACCCCGGACCCCGCGTATCTCTACCTCGGCCCGGCGCATCGCGAGGCGTGGAGATCGCTCTGGAACGGCATCCAAAACGACCGGGGATTTATGGCGCTCATCGCCGAACCTGGCATGGGTAAAACCACTCTGCTGAACAAACTGCTCGGGGAACTGCGCGATTCAGCCCGCACGGTTTTCTTGTTCCAGACCCAATGTGATTCTCGCGAGTTCTTTCGCCATCTCCTGAGTGAACTAGGTGTCGATACTCACCGCATGGACCTCGTCACGATGCACAATAAATTGAACGAGATCCTGTTTCACGAGATGCTCGAAGGCAGGCGATTTGTGCTGATTGTGGACGAGGCGCAGAATCTCCACGACTCCGTGTTGGAGACAATACGCCTGCTATCTGATTTCGAAACCACCCATGCGAAATTGCTCGAAATCGTTCTTGCCGGCCAACCTCAATTGGCAACTAAGCTGGCGCGCCCCAGCCTCTCTCAATTGCGCCAACGCATCGCCATCTTAGGCCGCCTGGAGCCCTTGAGCGAAGCCGAGACAGTCCGCTACATCGGTCATCGGCTTCAGGTGGCCGGCTACAGTGGGGACATGCCCTTCACAGCAGATGCGCTGGCACTTATTGCCGAGGCCAGTCAGGGCATCCCGCGCAAGATCAACAATATCTGCTTCAACGCCATGGCCTTGGGCTATGCCCAGGGACGCAAGACCATCAGCTCCGATATCGTACAGCAAGCAGTGAAGACCCTGGACCTTACCACCATTGTCCGGCGACCGAACCTGCCCCAGGTTCCTAGTAAACCTGCTCCACTTGCTTCTGCTCACCTTTCACCTCAAGTTACCTTCAAACCGAACGACGAGCGCAGGCGGCCCTGGACTTCCGCCATTTTGATCGGCATCCTCTTACTTGGGGGCCTGTTGACCAATCCTACTATCATGAAAAAACTCGCTGAGGCCGTGCAAACCGGAGCTGCTCCCACTGCCGTGCAAGAAATTGACAGTCCGGGCGCAGCGTCGCAGGACAGCGCTTCAGCACAGACCCTCCCCGTCGTGGTAGCACCCGGCCAAACACTGCAAGAGATTTGCCTCCGCTATTTGGGGCGATTCGATGGCAAGCTCGTCCAGGAAATCCGCGCTCTCAATCCAGAGCTTGCAGATACGAATCAGCTTTCGGCCGGCCAGCTTATCCGGCTCCCCTTGGCTCCCGGATCGTTGAAATTGGGCTATGACTCGGCGGGCGACAAGGCCTCGAAGAAGGCGCCAGGAAACTGACCCATCGCCGTAACGGCACCCCGGGCGCGTATCTGGTCATCGGAAATAGTGCGCTGCGGCAAGTTGTAACCCCCCATTTGCAGCGGCAGTTCCCGCGGCTCCCCTAACTCTAACCCGATCCCGAGAATAGCGGGCCCTGTTGCGTTTGTCTGGCAACCAGCAGCCGACCGAGGGTAGGATTTCGCAACTACCATAAACGAATTGCTGACAGCCTTAAGAGCGGAAGAGGTAGGAGAACTTGACGAAGAATTGTCTGCCGGTTTCGAGGAAACGCGTGTGCGGTGGCGGAGGGGGAGTTCCGGATAGCAAGAGGCGTGGGTCGGGATTATCGACGATATCGCTGTAGCCCACATAGAGGACCGCGCCGGGATGGACCAGGTAGGTAAGCAGAATGTCGCCAGTAAAGCGCCGCGTGGTCGGAAGGGAGGTGAGCGAGGGGTTCACCAGGGTGGCCTGGTACTGCAGGATGCTGCGCAGCGAGAGGCGCGGCGTGAATTGGTAGTTGAACTTGGTGCGCGCGATATGATTGTTGAAGACGCTGGCACCGGTGCCGCGCTGATTGAGCCGATCAAAGATATAGGTATTGTCGATGCGCAAGCCGTTGGTGGGGCGCAGCGTGTTCGTGAAGCGGAAGGTGGTGATGCGACCGAGAAAGGGCGGCAAGTTTGTGGCAGGCGAAAAATTGACATCTGTGCCGGTCTCCATGTGCGCGCGGAACGAAATCTTTGCGAAAGCAAAGCTCGCCGCTTCCAGCACTAGTCCCGGGCGATGCGGAAAATCCCGTTGTAGGCCCGTTTGCCGAATAATGCGTCGCTGGCGGGAACGCGCTTTCCTGGGGCGCGGTCGTCAATGAAGAAAGCTCCGAGCGCGTAATGTCCCAGCTTGCCTGTCATGCGCGCTCCGTATTGCGGATCGGCGATGCGTCGCGTGAAGAGCAGATTGATGGGCGTCTGGAAGAAGGTGGAATTCTCCAGAAAAAAAGGCCGCTTTTCGGGGAAGAAGACTTCGAAACGCTGATTCACAGTCACCTGGGGCTCGTCGGACTCCACTTCGCTGAAGTCGGGGTTCAGCGTGAAATCCAGCACCAAGCTGTCTTTCAGGATCGCTTTGGTGTCGAGACCCAAATCCATCTTGGCCGGTTTAGTGTCAAACCGCGGAGGCGTGTTGAGGGTATCGAGGGAGTGGAATGAGCGGAAGAAACCATAGGGAATAAACTGAAGGTTGCGCCCAGGTGAGATGTTTTCCAGGCCGTCCAGGGTAGCGGCCTGCGAGATTACATTCTCTACGCGGTTGGTGACGTAAGGCCACCAGCTCTGTTCGTTGCGGTAAGGGCTACTGCGACCCACGGCAATGCCCCAGGTCTGCTTTGACTCAGAGGAGAACCGAAGACTCTTGAACGGTATGGCCATCCAGACAACATAGCCTTGCGCGGTCCGCTTGCCCTGGGAATACCACAACGCGTCGAAGGAGTAATCGTCGGGCAGGCCTGCGGCCACCAAGCCGTCCGCTTGGATGCCCAGGGGATTGACGAGAAACAAGTACGCGCGCCGGCCGTCATGGAATGTATCGAGCACCAAGAGGATGATGTCATCATCGAAAACCTCTTCGCGTTTGGCCATGTTGGCGCGGATTTTCCCAGGGTCCGCCTCATAGCAGACAAAGACGAGGTAAAGGTTCTTGTCGTCGTAGCCGAGATAAACGACGGTGCGCTGCGTGGCCGGCTTGCCGTCATCGGGACGGCGCTGCACAAATTCTTTTACCGCGACCATGCCATGGCTATTGGTGGGCTCCATGCTCAGGAAGTCGGCCAGCACCGGAGGGTTTGAGATCCTGGGAATGGTGAGTTTGCGGGCGGGGGTTGTATCGCCGCCAGCCGTGGCGCTGCCGACCACGCCGAGTCCCACGGCGAGCAGCACGACAGCCCCTCGTAGAATTGGAGGCGCGTAGGCCACAGTCCTAACGCAGCAGACGAGCTACCGATCATAAGACGCCAGCGCTCGACCCTTCGTTAGCCTCGCATGTCCTGTTTCTGCTACGCACGACACGGGCTAGTTGTTCCGTTCGGGCTTCTTGCATCCCGGCCTACTGGAAGTCGTGACACAAATGTTCCGGGCCTCGGTTGCGTCAGGGCACAGCTTTCAGGCCCCATGTGGTTTGGCCCAATTGAAGCGCGATGGAGAGGAGCAAGAGGAGGCAGAGACCCGTAGCCCACCGCTTTCAGAGGGGGGTCATTTGTCTACCTGCGCGCCGGGCACGCTAGCGCTTGTACCGGCCCATCAGCTCGCCCTGCGCCAGGATGTGACCTTTCATGGCCCGCTCCAGCTCGGCCTTGGTCGCCCCCGGGCCGAGGTTGGTCTTGGCATCGAGGGCGTAGAGCTTGAAGAAGTAGCGGTGCGCTCGGCCCGGCGGGGGACACGGACCGCCGTACCCGATCCTGCCAAAATCGTTGCTCCCCTGGCGCGCGCTGTTTTTCAGCTCCCGATCTTTGGGCACGTTTTCGGGAAGCTCGCGCATTGTCGCGGGTAAATCATAGAGGACCCAGTGCACCCAGGTTCCCGCGGGTGCGTCGGGGTCATCCATAATCAGACTGATGCTCTGTGTGTTGGCCGGAAGCTCGCTCCAGCTTAGCGCAGGCGATACGTCGGGTCCGTCGCAGGTGAACTTCTTGGGGGTGTCGCTTCCGGGAGCAAAAGCGGCGCTTTTCAGCTCCAAGGTCATGGCCTTTTCCCCCTTGCTTGAAGAGCCGAAGCTGGTTGCTGCCAAAACTCCGAGGACCAGCCCGGCGATTATCCAACTTTTCCAACGCATGATTGGAATCTCCACCCCAAGATCCTGCGCAGGGTACTCCCGTGGCTGCAACCGGGTCAATGCGGGGGCAGCAATTAAATTGCTGGGTGCTCTGGCGCTTGTGGAGGTGCCGATAGAGGAGTCCACGAAGCCGGACTGCCAAATTCTTCAGGTATGCCGCGGGGATTGCCAAGCCAAGCGTCGAGGCTGCGGGCAGCAGCCTTGCCTGAGGCTACGGCATCTACTACTAACTTGGCCCCATGTGCACAATCGCCCCCGGCAAAATACTTCTCATTGCCGGTCTGATACTCGTTCGTAATGATGGTGCCGTCTTTGCGCAACTGGACGCCAGGAACTGCGCGTAAGAACTCCGTGGCAGGCTTCTGGCCTACGGCCCCGATGACCATATCCACGTCGAGAGTGAACTCGCTGTTGGGAATCAGCTGCGGCTCGCGCCGGCCCCGCGAGTCTGGCTCGCCAGGGCGCGTACGCACGCACTGGAGGCCGGTGACAATGCCGTTCTTGCCCAGGATGCGCACCGGCTGCGCCTCCCAGTGGAAGATGACGCCATGTTCCTTCGCGAACTCGTACTCGTGCTTGAACGCAGGCATCTCCTCCTTACTGCGACGGTAAATCAAATGGGTGGTTTCGGCGCCGAGGCGCTTGAGCGCGACCAGGACGCCCATTGCGGTGTTGCCCGCCCCAATGACCGCAACACGACGCCCCACGCTAGCCTTGTGGGGCCGTCCCATCTTGGTCTGTCGGACGAACTGCTTCGCTCCGTGGACACCGCGCAAATCCTCGCCCGACAACTCGAGCGAGGAGGTGTCGCCCAGGCCGATGCCAACGAAGATGGCATCGAACTGTTCTTCGAGCTCGGCAAACGAAATGTCCCGGCCGACCTCAATGTTTAGCCGGAAGTCGACGCCGAGCTGGCGCAATAGCTCAACCTCGCGGAGCGGATTGGAGGCGCTTATCTTATAGGAGGGGATGTTGTAGGTTGGGTTCCCGCCGGGCAGCTCGTTCCGGTCGAAGATGCTGACCGCGTACCCCCACTTGGCCAGCTCCGCGGCGCAGGCGAGCGAGGCGGGGCCGGAGCCGATGCAGGCCACCCATTTCCCGTTGGGCCGGCCTGCGTGGAGCACGCCTATCTTGCGGTCGAGCACATCCTTCACTGCGTAGCGCTGCAACCTGGCGATCTGAATGGGTTGCTCACCCGTCTTGTGCATCACGCAGGCGCCCTCGCACAGTGCCTTGGCGGGGCACAATTGGGCGCAGCTTTCGCCCAGGATATTCGCCTCGAGAATTATACGAGCCGAACCCTGCAGGTTACCGCTGCGGATTTGCTGCATGAAACCAGGCACATCGATGCGCGCCGGGCAGGCAAGCATGCAAGGCTTGTCAAAGCAGAACAGACACCTGGATGCTTCGACGACAGCCTCCCTGCTGGCCATCAGCGGACTCATCTGGCTGAAGTTGTCTTTCCACTGCGACGAACCACTGCTGGATACAGGCTCTGGAAAAGACATAATCCTCCTTGAATCGAACATCGCGGCGCCCGCGCAACGCCTCCTCCACGGCCGATAAGAGACACAGGCAGGCCGGTGGGGACCGCGAGCCGCAAAGATCGCAGCAATCCCTTTCCTCTTGCCGTTGCCATGACTTGTACCTTCCAGGGACCAGTCGCTTGCAATCAGCGGGGACAGATGAGCGGAAGGGTAGGCTAAAGCGTTTGGGAGCGGAATCCGGTCGACCTGCAAATTCACGTTTAGAGATTTGGGAGGGGATGCGTAGTGGTACCACGCGAGAAAGGGACACCCGCAACGGGCGTGTGCGGTAAGTTGGGTGCACGCCAGGCAGCTCGTTCGGATCGAAGATGCCGGCGGCGTACCCCCTCTTGGCCAGCTCCGCCGCGCAGGCCAGCGAGGCGCGGCCGGCGCCGATGCAGGCCACCCACTTGCCGTTCGTCGCGAGAATTATCCGAGCTGGACCCTGCAGGTTGTTGGTGTGGATTTTCCGCTTGTCTCTATATGGCATGGAATCACTGATCGATGGAGTCCCTGCAAAGGACATGAATCCTCCTTGAATCGAACGCTGCGTACTGGCCCCGAGTCCCAGATCCGGTGGGGACAGAAAAAGAAATTGGGAAGGCCAGAAGGGAGTCGCTACGTCGCGGCGCCCGCGCAATGCCTCCTCCACCGCCGATAAGAGACACAGGCAGGCCGGTGGAGACCGCGAGCCGCAAAGATCGCAACAATCCCTTTCCTTTTGGCTTTGCCATGACTTCGACCTTCCAGGGACCAGTCGTTTGCAATCAGCGGGGACAGATGAGTGGAAGGTAGACTAAAGCGTTCGGGAGTGGAATCCGGTCAACCTGCAAGTTTACGTTTAGAGATTTGGGAGGGGATGCGTAGTGGTACGACGGGAGATACGGACATCCGCAGCCGCATGTGCGGCGACTAGGTTGTGATCACGTTTAGGGAGCTCAAACGGCGGACGCGCTTGGGCCCGATGCGCGCCCGCTGTACGGATCGCGTGCAAGCGTGTGTGGAACTCGGATGGCTGGCTCTCGCCTCGCCTGGAACTCTCCTCGCCCAGGAGAGTTCTACTATCTCCCGCATTGCCCAGAGGTGGCAGCAAGCCGAAAACTCCCCCTGCGCTAGCGGAGGCAAGTACCCTAGGACTCGATCATTTTGTTGTTGATTGCATAGCGAACGAGTTCCACGATGGAGTGCAACCCCAGTTTGCGCATGATGTTGGCCCGGTGGCTTTCAGCGGTCCGAATGCTGATGCTCAAAGCGGTAGCAATCTCCTTGTTCTTCTTGCCTTCTACCAAGAGCTGCACAATCAGGCGTTCGCGCGAACTCAACTGTTTTTCTGATGAGCTGTCCTCGATGGATCTCGTGCTGTGCTTCAGGTAGCCTTTCAACATCATCTTTGACACGCTGGAGGTAAAGAAAGGCTTGCCGTGGATCAAAGCTTTCACGGCGGGCACCAGATTGTCCGCAGCATCCGACTTCAACACGTAGCCGAGGGCGCCTGCCTTCAGCACCTCGCTCATCACCTGTTCCGATTCATGCATGGTGAGGATGAGCACTTTCGTTTTGGGAACAGCTTCCAGGATTTGACGTGTTGCTTCCAGGCCATCCAATTCTGGCATGGTGATATCCAGAACCACCAAGTCGGGCTTCAACTGCTTCGCTTTTTCCACCGCTTCCCGGCCGGTGGCTGCCTCGCCGGAAACTTCCCACCCCGGTTGGGTTCCCAGAAGCGAGCGCACTCCTCGCCGTATGACCTCATGGTCGTCGGCTACAAGGAGACGAATTGTGGCCATCATTGGCCTCCCGAGAGCGGCAGTATGGCCCGGACTTTAACGCCGTGGCCGCTGGCATCGATTGCCAGTTGGCCCCCGAGCTGTCTGGCCCGCTCACACATTCCCGCGATGCCCACCCCCAGGCCACCACCACCCCCATTGGATCTCTCCAAAACAGCGGGAGACATCCCATTTCCTTCGTCGCTGACCTCCAGCGTGAGATCGGTGGCATTTCGCGCGATCCGA